>JASEGV010000024.1 GCA_030017895.1 Bacteroidota bacterium
TCCGCACCGAGGAATCGAACCTCATTGCTCTTGCTCACCGACTGAGCGTGTGCGGATTTATTTTCATCTCTCCAACATCCGTCCAAGTATCGCCGTTGTTGGTTGATTTGTAGGTTGAGTTGGCTGTACCGATGATGATTGTGTTGCTCGAAGGTCTAATTGACAACGAGAGTACATTGATATCAGTTCCAAGTCCGTTGTTGGCTGCCGACCAGTTTGCACCTTCGTCAAGCGAGCGATAGATACCGCCGCTTGTTGCAAGGGAAAAAAAATTATCAAACAAAAAATCACAAATATAATGATTAAAAGATTGAATGATTGTTATATGTGAAAATTGTATGAAGCATCCAGCCGATGACTGCCTTCTGCCAAGTGCCAACTGCGCGCTGCATACTGGGAAAAATTTTTATTATTAGAAAAGCGACCCTGCTTGAATAGGAAATGGGATGAGATAAAACAGGGAGTGTTCAAACTTAATCGTTCATTGGTACTAACTGGGAATAAACGCTACGAGAATATAGACAGAATTATTAATAAAGTCAACTGAAAAAATTACGAATTGATAAAATTAAATTTTACCTTAAATAATCAACGGTATTGAAGAATTTTTGGTGTATAATCTGCTAAGTTAGTGTAGACAAGACATCGTTTGAAAATATACATTTTAAACGTGAGGTGGTTTTTCATTCCGAAAATCTGATTTATTTTTATGTTCGGTATAAACACCAAGTCCGAAGGTATCCTTCGGTCCTTGGGGCTTTGAAAATTAAACTGCTAAAAGACTATTTGGACATTTGTCGTTACCGCACCAGCATTCATCCTCCGAAGCTCTATCCTGCACGAAGCGTTTTGGTGAGTAGGTTATCGCAGGAGGATCATCTTCTTGGCACTCTTAAAATTGCCTGCTGCAAGTCGTTCATTTAAATTATGAACGATATACTGTTGATTTGCAAGAATATTAAATTTGGAAAATATCTCGAAAAATTGTATTATAACGGGTTATTAATTCATAAACTTAAATTATTGAAAGGATTTTAAATGAAATATCTATTAACCGTTCTAACTTCGTTCGGATTTTTAGCCTGTCAAAGTAATACTCAGGATAATGTAAAGATGAATAGTCAAACCGACAGCGTGAGTTACGCAATCGGATTAGACATAGGCAAAAATCTGAAAAGCCAGAAAATCGAGGTTACCGCTGAAGTACTTGCACAAGGGATAAAGGATATAATAGACAGTAACAAAACACTCCTCACCGAAACTGAAGCACAAGAAGTACTGATGGCGTTTCAAAAACGACTAATGGCAAAACACGAGGAAATGATGAAAGGTCAAGGGGATAAAAATAAATTAGCAGGCGAGGAATTTCTTGCGGCTAATAAAGCCAAAGACGGTGTGGTAACATTACCTAACGGCTTACAATACAAAGTTATTAAAATGGGAACAGGCAAAAAACCTAAAGCAACAGATAACGTAACCGTACACTATCGCGGAACTTTGATTGACGGGACCGAATTCGACAGTTCTATTGGACGCGGCGAGCCGGCAACATTTCAACTTGACCAGGTTATTAAAGGTTGGACAGAAGGAGTTCAATTAATGCCTGTTGGCTCAAAGTTCGAATTTTATATTCCTTCGGACCTTGGTTACGGCGACCGTAATGCGGGACAAATTATTCAACCTAATTCGACATTGATTTTTGAAGTGGAACTTATTTCAATAAATAAATAAAAATTTTTTTCTCTCCCAATCTATCTACAAACGAAAACTCAGATTTCTTAATACATCTAAGAAATCTGAGTTATGCTTTAAATAAACTACTTCCTTACTACAAAGGGTAATATCCAAATCTTAGTTGAAAATATAAGAGAGAAAAAGCAGGTCACGCAGCCTTACGTTTGATAATTTTTCTTTTTAATACTTCTTCTCTCAATGCTGTTTCCAGTAAGGGAAGCTTTTTGTAGTTTTTCACTTTCTTCATCCGCGGTTCAATCTCCAGTAATGCAACGGCAACCCACCAATGTCGTTGTCCCGATGTTTTCCAATGCTTGACTTTGTTGAGATTCCGCTCAATTAACATATTTACATTCTCAATGCACTTTGTTGTTGAAAAGCTCTTGCCCAACAACATATTCATCAGATTCTTTAATACCTGACCGATGGCTTTGGCATTTTCTGTTGTTGTTTGAACTAAATCAAGCGGAATTTTATCGCCTTCACGGGTTACTCCTAACCCGATCACTATCTGTTCCTTCGCTAAGTATTTCCCATCCACAAACAAGGCAACAAACTTACGCCCCTTCAGGTCACGGTTTTGAAATGACTTCAACTGCTTGGCACTTTCTTCGATGAACTTACTACTCACCGAGGAACGACTCAATCCAAAACTCTCCGCTACTTCTTTCACTACACTCCGATAATCTTACATACTCAATCCTCGCAAAACGCCTTTGACCACCTGTTCCTTCGGTGCTTCCAGTGTTCGCATCTGCCGGTAACTTTTCAACGAATGATGAACACCGTCGCTCCGATTGTACACACGAGGAACTCTCACTCGGACTTTTTCCTTTCCTATCCGCACACTTCCCGGATTTTCTCCCCACCGATAGTATACTCCATCGTGAGGTTTCTTCCGACTGTATCGTTCTCCGGTGAACCTTCGCACTTCGTCTTCTAACATCTCCCGAATAATCATTTTACACAACTCGATATGGTGCTTGAGCATTTCGACTTTCATTTCCAGTGTTGAGGTCTCTATCCATGTGCTGATATTGTTTTTTTTTGTTGTTCTGGTATATTCATTTCGGGTTCCTTCTTATGTTTAGTTTTTCTTGTTTATTTGTACCAAAATATAAGACTGGAACCTGTTTTTTACTACTCGTATTTCAACTAAGAATAAGATAATACCGCAATCTATGTATGAAAAGTTAAATGGTTTTTAAATATATGTTGTTAGTGTAATTTGGAAATGTTATATTTATTTAAGTACTGAATATTAACACCGTGAAATGAGAAATAAATGTAATGACTCCAAAGTTCGTATTTGAAAATCTCGTGAAATACATAGCTAAAGATAGCGTTACCGATGGTATAAAGCCCGTTTTCAAGTCGGATGACTTCTGTCTTTATCAAGAAGACTGTTTAAAAGTGATGGCAAAATTCCCTGATAATTATGTAGATATGATTTTTGCAGATCCACCTTATAATTTGTCTAATGATGGGGTTACTTGTTACGCCGGCAAAATGGTGAGTGTGAATAAAGGAAAATGGGATAAGAGCAAAGGATTTGAAGCAGATCTAGAATTTCACGAAACTTGGATTTCTGAGTGTAGAAGAATTTTAAAACCTGAAGGGACAATTTGGATTACGGGAACACAACACAATATTTATCAATGCGGTTTTATTCTGCAAAAATTAAATTTCCACATACTTAATGATATTGCTTGGTTTAAACCAAACGCTGCACCGAATTTAGCTTGCACAACTTTCGCTCACAGCCACGAAACATTATTGTGGGCACGCAAAGACAAAAAAACACGGAATACTTTCAACTATAAATTAATGAAGGGCGGGAAATTTCCAGAGGACAAAATGAAAGTTCCCGATAAACAAATGCGTTCTGTTTGGTCAATTCCGACACCGACACAAGAAGAAAAGGAATTTGGGAAACATCCGACACAAAAACCAATTGCACTGCTGAAAAGAATCATCTTTGCTTCCACAAAAGAAAATGACATTGTACTCGATCCATTCAATGGTGGCGGAACAACCGGCATTGCTTGTAAAGTTATAGGTAATAGAAAATACATTGGCATTGACATCAGCGAAGAATATATCAATCAAACAATTAAGCGATTTAAAAAACTTAGTAATCAGCTTTCTTTGTTATAATTATGAAAAATATGCTTTTATCAAATAACGATTTACCTTCTATGGTATTCAATAAAGGAGGGAAAACTCATAATCCTCTTTTTATTGAACAAGTAAATGGAAAATTCATTATTGCCGTTTACCAAGGTTCATTAAGTAAGTATGACATTCTGATCAAGTATCGCCAAAGGGAAAACAGGAAATGGTCATACATAAGAACTCCAAAGCATATTCATTGGGCTGTGGATATCCTTATTAAAATGCACTCTAATAAAGAAAGTACAAAACGATTTTTAAAATTTCTGCTCAAAACTTGGGGAAAAATAAAACCACTTAAAAGCCGTAAAGTAAGAAAAAAAATTTTGAGCATTGAAAATCTGTTAGGTAAAAACGTGAAAGAAATTTCAAAATACAAAGAATTAGGAAAGAAAGGTGAATATAGTATCAAGTTTCTGATTTTGCTAGCAAAACTGTTGATGATACAAGAAAAAACTAATATGGAAAGGGCATACTTCTTCAACGATTTACTTACAGCACTTTACGAGGGTAAAGACATTTTCAAAATAGTTTCAATTGCAACTCACAATCGAATATAAAAAGAAGGTTGTAATATGAACAATAACTCTTGGAAAACAATATTTGATAAGTATAAAATTCACAAACATAATTTCGGTAAGGAACCATTTCCGATTTCTGCAGAACAAATAAAGCAAGCAACAGCCCATTTCAAAAAGATAAACGAAAAAGAAGTCCGCATTCTCTGTAAGCAAGATTCTAGAGAAGACAGACCTCAAGTTTTCATTGACAACAATATTTTTCTTTTACCAACCAAAAACGGAGAATATGCAATTGTAAAAGGTGAAGGTTACATCGATATTCCACCCATCGACACTACTGCAAAAATTTATACATCCAAACTTGAATTTAACTTAGACACATCGCTCATAGGTAATTCTGAGATGCAACACCTCGATTTTGCTTATGCTTCAAGTTTAATACGAACATTTTTAGAAGATGAAACGCTTGTCTTAACAATACGCGGAAGAAAATATACGCCACAATTTTCATTTAAAGTTGGCAATCAGCATTTAACAATCGAAAGTGTTCAAACGGAGGTAGACGCTGGATATGAAGGTAAAAAACAAGTTGCACTAATTGAGGCCAAAAATAGTAAAACTAATAATACAATTATTCGTCAATTATTTTATCCTTTTCAGCAGTGGTCTCATCATACAAAGAAAACTGTAAAGACATTATTTTTTGAAAAACGCAAGAACTTTTATTCTCTATGGCAATTTGATTTTGGGGACATCAACGATTACAATAGCATTCATTTAACCAAATGTAATCGCTACGAAATAATTGGAAAATAATTTAATATCACAGCAAACATATTATTTAAAAGCCCAAAAAAGCAAAAAACCCACAGCACTTGCCGTGGGTTTTAATTTTTGAATAATTGATATCAGTAAACCCACATCAGGTTACTTTATTTTTTTCTCTGCGATAGATTTGCCCTGCATGAATAACAATAAATAATCTCTGCCACCGGCTTTTGAATCGGTGCCGCTCATATTAAAGCCGCCGAACGGATGAACACCGACGAGCGCCCCCGTGCATTTGCGGTTCAGATACAAGTTGCCGCAGAAAAATTCTTCTTTTGCTTTTTCTAACCGCTTTCTGTTTTTTGAATATACTGCCCCTGTTAAACCATATTCGGTATTGTTAGCAATCTCAAGGGCATGGTCGTAGTCTTTTGCTTTGATCACTGCGAGAACAGGTCCAAAAATTTCTTCCTGTGAAATCGTTCCCATCGGATCTACGTCGGCAATTATGGTTGGACGCAAGAAGAAGCCGTCGCCAGAAGCAACATCGCCGCCAATAATTAATCTGCCGCCTTCTTTTATTGAAGTTTGTATATACTCTAACATCTTCTCCATCGAACCTTTGTTGATAACCGGTCCCATAAAGTTGGATTGAACTTTTGCTTGTCCGACTGTAATTGTTGAAGCACGTGTTTTTAATAATTCGACCATCTTGTCGTAAACTTTTTCTACGATGATAGCGCGTGAACATGCCGAACATTTCTGTCCTTGAAAACCAAAAGCTGCTAAAGTAATTCCTGCTGCTGCTTCGTCCAGGTTTGTAGTCTCGTCCACGATGATGGAATCTTTGCCGCCCATTTCAGCTACAACTCGCTTGAGCCAGATTTGTCCGGGACGAACTTTAGCTGCTTCCACGTTAATATGAATGCCTACTTCTTTTGAACCAGTGAATGCGATGAATCGTGTTTTCGGATGTGTAACGAGAGTATCGCCAACCGCGCCACCGGGTCCTGAAACAAAATTTATAATACCGGCCGGAAGGCCAGCTTCTTCCATTACTTCCATAAACTTGTATGCAATAAGTGGGGAGTCGCTGGACGGTTTTAAAATAATAGTGTTTCCGCAAACGACTGCAGCAGTCGTCATTCCTGTGAGAATTGCGAGGGGAAAATTCCACGGGGGTATTACAACACCAACGCCAAGTGGTATATAAACGAGTTCATCTTTTTCGCCCTTGTATTGAACAACGGGTTGCCTGCCTGCATAACGAAGCATCTCGCGGGCATAAAATTCTAAGAAGTCTATTGCTTCGGCAGTGTCGCCATCGGCTTCTGACCAAGTTTTACCGACTTCGAGAATCATAGTTGCATTTAGTTCGAATCGGCGTTTTCGCATAATCTTTGCTGCCCGGAATAAATAATCGGCACGCTTCTTTGCCGGAACGCGCTTCCATTCTTCAAATTTTGCAAGTGCAACTTCCATCGCCTTGTTAGCGTCGTCGGTTGTTCCTTTTTGAAATACTCCAACGATTTGCGAAGGATTGGATGGATTAATTGAGTTGAGCTTATTCTCCGTGTAGATTTTCTCACTGCCAATAATTATTGGATATTCTTTACCGAGCTCGGCTTCAATTATTTCGATTGCCAATTGTTGTTTGCGACGGGCTTCGGGTTTTGAAAAATCAGTGAATTTTTCGTTTTTAAAAGGTTTAATTGCCATAACTTTTCCTTGTTTTAGGTTGGTTTTTTAATTTCAGATACAATTGTTTTTCTTTTTTATAACTTACGCAAATATAAGAAATTATTGGATTTGTTGCCATTATAATCATCGCATCACCGTAAACGATTCTGCCGCTGATTTTAAGAAATCCGCATTTCGACTCGCTTGCTGAACGGGCAGGAATCGACAATCCAAAATTGCCCGACTGCCATACTTCACCTCACCGTTTCAATCACTGCGTCGTGTAACTCGGATCGAATTTTAATAATCTTATTATTCGCACGAGTTGGATGAACGCGGTTAGTTAAAAATATTACAATCAAATTTTTATCTGGGTCAATCCATAGCGATGTTCCGGTAAATCCGGTGTGCCCGAAAGATTTTGGACTAAAAAGATTTCCCGCCGAACTGTATCCGTTCAAAGTTTTAAAATCCCAGCCGAGTCCGCGTTTGGTTCTCAAATCAATTCGTTCAGTAAATAATTTAACAGTTTCCGATTTAATGTATTGAACTCCTCCGTAGCTTCCTCCGCTTAAAACCATCTGAGCGAATTTTGCTAAATCGGAAGCAGTCGAAAATATACCTGAGTGTCCCGAAATTCCTCCGAGCAGCGCCGCCGTCTCATCGTGGACAGTTCCGTGCACAAGTTTCTTCCGCCAGATTGTGTCGATCTCTGTTGGTGCAATTCTATATAGCAAATCTGCAGGTGGATTGTAAAATGTATTTTCCATTCCTAACGGATTAAAAAATTCGTTTTTCAAATAAACATCTAAACTTAAACCGGTTACTTGTTCAATAATTTTTCCTAATACAATGAAACCGAAATCGCTGTAAATAATCGAATCGCCCGTTCTATAGATTAACTTTGAGTTGTAAATAGAATCCAAAACTTCATCGGCAGACTTGCAAGTGAGATAAAATTGTTGCCAAGCCGGTAAACCGCTGTTGTGAAGAAGAAGATTTCGAATGGTGATGATCTCTTTTCCGTTAGAAGAAAAAATCGGAATGTGTTTAATTATCTTATCATCCAAATTTATTTTTCCCTCATCGTACAATTTCATTATTGCCGTTGTGGTGCCCACTACTTTCGTGAGCGATGCAATGTCGTATAAAGTTGAATCGGTAATTTCAGGTGAATCGGATGCGTAATCCTGTCTTCCGTAATTTTGATGATGTAAAACTTCACCATTTTTAATCACCATTACTTGGGCGCCGGGAAATGCTTTATCGGTAATTGCTGATTTTATTGTTCTGTCAACATTCTCAAATTTCTTCAAGTCGGTTGTTGCTTTATCTTCATACAAAGTGGTTTTAGAAATTTTTAACCCGCTTCCAAACGCATACATCGTAACGCCCGAAGTTGCATCGGGAATTGTAACAGGAAGTTCGCCTTTCGCTTTGATTTCGCCAAACAAAATTTCGGCTACAGCTTCAGTAGTTAGCTCTGTATCCGAATATGCGAAAACTACAGCGTCAGAATTTTTTAACACTCCAACTGTGTACGGATTTCCGAATGTAATCAAAATATGTTTGGCAGTTCGCCCGTTTCCTTTTGTGCTCGAGATAGAATTTATAAAATCAATCAGATTCTGAGATAGTCCGTAAGGGTTTGTTCTGGTTCGAATCTTCACGAATAAGGCACAAATAACAACATCGGAAGCACGGGCTTGTGATAAAGCTGCATCGAAATCCATTTGATTACTGCGCGGAGATAAACGGATTGATTTTATTTTGTTGCTGCGTGCGCGTAGTTCTCCTATAAAATAATCGCCGGCTCTCTCGTTCGGGTTTGCGTTTCCGGAGCGATTGATATCGGTTCGATAATCATCAGTGTCGCTGATTATCAAGGCGAGTGTGTTCTTGCGCGGGTTAATTGGTATTGCGCTTTCGTTCTTTACAACAGTAATCGAAACTTGCGAAATTTCTTTTGCAATCTTCCAATGTTCAGGAGAGCTGACAACTTCTGAAATTTTGTTCACATCCACTAATTTGTTTTCGTCTAACTTCAGCCATTGTTTAACTGCTAAAATTTTTCTAACTGATGAATCGATTCGGGCTTGTGAAATTTTTCCTTTTTTAATCGCATTCAAAATTGCATCAATTGCGGCATCTTCATCGGGGGGCAAAAGTAAAATATCGGCGCCCGATTCCACAGATCGAATTGCGGCATCGGATACATTGTAAGCTTTTGTAACACCTTTCATTTCGAGTGCGTCAGTAATTATCAAACCTTTAAATCCTAATTCGTTCTGAAGCAGATCAGTAGTTATGTTTTTAGAAAGCGATGCCGGAATACGTTTCTTCCCATCGAAGGCAGAAACTGCAAGGTGAGCAGTCATTACCCCCATAACACCTTTATCTATCAATTTTTTGAAAGGGTATAGTTCAACTTGATTTAAGCGGTCGCGGCTTACATTCAAAACTGGTAAATCGTAGTGCGAATCAACATCGGTATCGCCGTGTCCCGGAAAATGTTTTGCTGTTGCTACAAGTCCGTTTGCTTGCATCCCCGCCGCATAAGCCGATGCTATATCGGCGACGAGTTGTGGCGATTCGCCGTAAGAACGTGTATTGATAACCGGGTTGAGCGGATTGTTGTTTACATCTGCTACCGGAGCGAAGTTGATATGAACGCCGATAGCACGACTTTCGGCTGCGACGATCTTGCCCATTTGAAAAGCGAGTTCAGAATTTCGGGTTGCGCCGACAGCCATCGCCTCGGGAAAAGGAGTCATTCGCCGGATACGCATCGGACCGCCTCGCTCGAAATCAGCGCTGATTAAGAGCGGAACGTCCGATATTTCCTGAAGTTTATTTATCGTTACTGCCGTTGCGTAAACATCCCCCTGAAAAAAACAGAAGCCGCCAACTTTTCGGTTCTTCGCAAGATGTAACATCTTGTTATATTCATCGCTTTCGGTATTTACAAAATATCCTGTTGAGCGAGGCATAATCATTTGCCCGACTTTTTCTTCAATCGTTAGTCGGTTCAGTATTTCTTCTACCCAATCGGTTTTGGCTTCGATAATTTCTTCGACGTCTTCTTTGTCGATCGGAGTTGGTTCTTCGTGTGTTTTTTGAATTTCAACCGGTGCGCGACAGCCGAAGAAATAAGTAAAAAGTAAAAAGTAAAAAGTAAAAAGTAAATGTTTCATATAAATTGGAAATCTGATTAATTTTAAAACTCGAATGCTTTCAGTCCCATTATTGCAGCGCCAAAAGCGGCTGGGAATTTTGGTTTCTGAATTATTATTTGTGGAAGCGAGCGAGATATTCTTTCTTTAACCATCTTCGAGTAAACATTTTCGGTTTCGAGAAGTCCACCCATTAGAGCTACAGGCATTTTTCTTTTCGGATGCATCTGCGGAATCAGCGTAAGCACTAACTCGGCAAGTTCATTTGCCTGATTGAAAAGAATATTGTGAGCCACGTGATCGAATTCGGCAGACGCCTTAATAACTTTGGAAGCAAACGCAGCTATATCCGTTGAACCGCTGTAAATTTTTGAAACGACATCGTCCAACGTTTTACATTCGAAGTGTTCAAGAGCAAAGTTTATCAAAATAGTTTTGTCGCCTCTTCCTTCGTAAGCGCGGATTGCGGCGTTGAGAGCTTTTAATCCGATTGAATAACCGCTCCCCTCGTCGCCTAATATCCTTCCCCAGCCGCCGAGGCGAAAAAATTTTCCGTTTTCGTCTTTACTTACCGCTATTGAACCTGTTCCGGCGATAAGCACAATACCGTAGCTGCTTGCGAATGCGGCTTCGAGCGCGATTCGAGCGTCGGTTTCCACTGTTACTGCGGGCAGCATTATTTGGCTTTTCTTCAGTCCTTCAAGTAAAACTTTTTTATCGCTTACCCGTCCGGCGCCGGCTAATCCCAACACAATAGATTTAATCGAATTAATATCGCAACCGGTTTTTTTGCAGCAAGCAAAAATTAATTTGATAATTGTTTTGGTTGCCTTCTCAACTCCTACTACCTGGATATTTGTTGAAACTGATTTTTCTTCAGCGACGACAGCCCCATCGAGACCGACCAAGATAGCCGTAGTTTGAGTGCCGCCGCCATCAACTCCCAGAACATATTTTTTTTTTCCATATCGAACGTTCACTTTTGCTCAAAAAATATCAAATAATAACGTGATATGCAAAAATTTGTTAAATATGCTAAATGAGTTTATATTTGAACACGTTTTATAGAAGAAAAAAATAAAGAACGTTTTACGTTCAGAAGGAAAAACAATATGCGCCGTAAAGTAATTGCAGGTAACTGGAAAATGAATAAAGATATACAAGAGACAGTAACTCTTGTGAATGAAATAAAAGAACGTTTGAACGGGTTCAACAAAAATGTGGAAGTTGTAATTTGCCCGCCGTTCGTATCGCTTGTAGTGGCAAGTGGATTAATAAAGGGCTCGAACATAAAATTAGGCGCTCAGAATATGTATCATCAAAACGACGGAGCTTTTACAGGCGAAGTATCAGCCAGGATGTTGAAAGCAATAGGTTGCGAGTATGTAATTTTAGGACACTCGGAACGCCGCCAATATTTTAAAGAAACAAACGAGTTTATAAATTTAAAAGTTAGACACGCATTGACTAATAACTTAACGCCAATAATTTGTGTCGGTGAAACGTTGGAAGAGCGTGAGTCGGGAGTAACCGATCAAATCGTTTCAACACAAGTGAAGGGAGTTCTCGCTGGATTAACGCAAAATGATATTGAAAAAATTGTGATAGCTTATGAACCGGTTTGGGCAATCGGGACAGGGAAAACTGCAACAACCGAACAAGCTAATCAAGTTCACAAACTAATCCGAAAATTAGTAGCACAATTATACTCGTGGGCGTTGGCTGAAAAGCTGATAATCCAATACGGCGGTAGTGTGAATCAGCAAAACGCATTCGAGTTGCTTTCGCAGTCCGATATAGATGGGGCATTAGTAGGAGGTGCTTGTTTGAAAGCTGATTCGTTTGTTTCAATAATTGGAGCGGCAGGGGAAGTAAGCTAAAAATTCGAATTGACTAAACAGATAGAAAAACTTAAATTAAAAGCGGAAAGTTTAGTGAATAACAATGCAAACAAATAAAACAAAACGAGAGAAAAAAAATTATCACCCGCCAAGAATAAAATGGACATATTCTCAGCAAGTGAGTTTTCCAGACAGGTATAAGAAATTAGTATGGGAACATGTCAATTGCAAAGCCCCATTAGAGAAACTCATCCATCGCATTTTCACTTATGGAAGGTTTGAGGACCTTCAATGGCTGTACCATAAATATCCTGGCCAGTCGTTCGAACTCTCGAAAAAGTACAATGATATAAAACGGGGCGTTAAATTCTGGATGGAGTACTGGCATGATCAAAGAATATAATTCATTACTCAAACTTGCAAAGGAAATTCAGGAACACTTCCATGGGTTTTACTTAGCCGGTGGAACCGCTCTCATGTTGAGGCATAAGCATCGTGTAAGCATCGATTTAGATTTTTTCAATCATCGCTCATTTTCCTTTGCACATCTCGCAGCGAAAACGAGGAAGCTATTTCACGTCGAAGCAGAAGAGCGGTTAGACGACAATATCGATTTCTTTATTGAGGGCAAGAAGGTTTCATTTGTCTTCTTTCCTTTTGAGAACAGCACCCTATTAGTGAAATATAGAGGCATTAAAATGGCCTCCGATTACGATATATTTCTTAACAAAATTTATGTCGCGGGAAGACGGGTTGACCCGAAAGATTCCTATGATGCAGCATTCTTATACAAGATGTACAAATGGAAACCCGATGCGATTAAGAAAGATTTTGAGAAAAAGTTTCAAGGACAAAGTTATGAGATTTTTCTTGGAGCGCTTCTACACTTTGAAGATTATCCTAAACTCCCTAAATGGGTTAAATCAACTTTAATAGAGTTAATATAAGAGGTTGACCAAAAAGTCGTTTTTCTCGATACGTTCGCTTCGCGAACACTCGAAAATCGGCTAAATAAGCAGGTTCTCGAGTTCGATTTCGACTGGATTGATAGAATTTGGGAGTTATTAGATATAACAGCGAATAGAGTTCTTCATCTTCCCGCCACAAGTTCTTGACAATAGATTAAGATTTTTATATATTAACCGCATCACGATTTGTTGTTGTGTTTGTTAAGTCTGGAATTATATGTCCAGATTCGAGAGCTTTGAGAAAAAGTGGATTTAGTTGAGAATTAATAATTAAAATCAGGAGAATTCTATGAAAAATTTTTTAAGATTTTCAGCTTTTCTGTTCGTTACAGTGTTGATGTGCCTAAGCCAATCCTACACTCAATCGGGTTGGTTCTGGCAAAATCCGTTGCCACAGGGAAACAGTTTATATTCCGTTCATTTTGTAAATGCAAACACCGGATGGGCAGCGGGAGTAAACGGAACCATTCTTAAAACTAATGATGGAGGAGAAAAATGGACAATCCAAACAAGCAATTCTCCATCATACGTTTTACGTTCCATTTATTTTACCGATCTTGATACCGGTTGGGCTGTCGGAATGGTCGGAGCTGGGGAGCTAATACTAATAACTACAAACGGAGGTAACGATTGGTTTGTCCAAACCGGACCATCTTCATTCTATAGCTTGCTTTCCGTATATTTTATTGATTCTCAAATCGGATGGGTTGCAGGACAAACTGGAAAAATATGGAAAACCACAAATGGAGGTGATGACTGGATCGTTCAAAC
Organism: Bacteroidota bacterium; assembly: GCA_030017895.1. NCBI lineage: Bacteria > Pseudomonadati > Bacteroidota > Bacteroidota bacterium. Next base: position 13,629 of record JASEGV010000024.1, read on the forward strand.
CACTCCGCTCGGAAATGATTTGAATTCTATTCAATTCGCAGACAGCAGTACCGGCTGGGCGGTTGGAGGTTCCGGTGTAATTCTAAAGACTACAAACGGAGGCGATAATTGGTTAGAGCAATCAAGCGGCACAAATCGCGATCTGAATTCCGTTCGATTTGTAGATAAAAATAACGGCTGGGCAGTAGGCAACAACGGAACAATACGAAGAACCACAAACGGCGGTAGTAACTGGTCTAGCCAAATGAGCAACACAACTCTACATCTGTATTCTGTTAATTTTGTTGATATCAATAATGGTTGGGCAGTTGGTTCGGTTGGCACAATTCTAAAAACCACAAACGGAGGTAATGACTGGATATCGCAAACCAGTAATACAAATAAAGAATTAAGATCAATTCATTTCACAAATACCACAACCGGCTGGGCAGTTGGAGTAAATGGTGTAATAGCTAAAACTACTGATGGCGGTACTAATTGGTTTCTCCAATCAAAAGGTTTATTGAATCATTTATTTTCTGTTCATTTTGCAGATACGCTTACCGGCTGGGCGGTTGGAGAGAACGGTGCTGTTTTAAAAACTACAAACAGTGGTAACAACTGGTTTACTCAATCAAGTGGTACAATAGAATGGTTGCAGTCAGTTCATTTTATAGATGCCGATACCGGCTGGGCAGTAGGAATCAATGGCACGATAATAAAAACATCAAACGGCGGTGATAATTGGTCCAATCAGACAAGCGGGACTGTGAACATTCTGAAATCCGTTCATTTTTCGGACACTAATACAGGCTGGGCAGTCGGATTTTATGGTCTGATTTTGAAAACGACAAACAGCGGCAATGATTGGTTTGCGCAAACCAGCGGAACGGGGAATAATTTATATTCCGTTCAATTCAGGGATACGAGCACCGGATGGGCGGTTGGAAATGGAGGTACGATTTTAAAAACTACAGACGGTGGAAACAATTGGACTGCTCAGTCAAGCGGGACAACAGACCTTCTTAGTTCTGTTTGTTTTCCGGATGATAATACCGGTTGGGTGATTGGATCTATAGATGGATTTAATACAAAAATACTCAAAACTACAAACGGAGGAACAAACTGGTTCATCCAAACTTCGAGTGGAATGCCAAATAATTGGTGGTCCGTCCAATTCACGGATACGAATACCGGTTGGGCAGTTGGAGGCAATGGCCTTATTATTAAAACTACCGATGGCGGAAATAATTGGTTTGATCAATCAAGCGGAACAACGAATGCTTTTTATTCAGTATGTTTTGTTTCGCAAGGAAGCGCCAAAGTCGGATGGATAGTTGGAGTAAATGGTACGATATTAAAAACTACAACTGGCGGTGCTGTAGTAACGGGTATGGGAAATGAAAATCAAACGGCTTCTGCATATAAGCTAAGACAAAACTATCCCAATCCATTCAACCCGTCAACAGATATAACATTTTATCTTCCTTCACGATCGCAAGTTTCGTTGAAAGTATTTGACCTGCTCGGAAGAGAAGTTGCGACACTCGTCTCCGGAGAATTACCGGCAGGCGATCACACGCAACAATGGAATGCGGTAGGCATGCCGAGCGGCGTATATTTTTACCGTTTGAATACCGGTTCGTTTTCTGAAACCAAGAAACTTATTTTGCTGAGGTAAATTGGTTAACAAAGATACAGCATACAAGAAAATTTCGGAATTAGTAGAGCGATTTACCGACCAATACGAATCCTACAAAAAATCCGATTACAACGAAACGATGACACGACGTGATTTCATCGACCCGTTTTTCAAAGCGTTGGGCTGGGACATCGACAATGAACATGGTTACGCTGAATCTTATCGCGAAGTAATTCACGAAGACAGAGTAAAAGTTAGCGGAGCCACAAAAGCGCCCGACTACTCTTTCCGTTTGGTTGGCGGCAAGCGACTGTTTTTTGTTGAAGCCAAAAAACCAAGCCTATCGGTAAAAGAAGAAATTCCGTCAGCATATCAAATTCGCAGATATGGCTGGAGTGCGAAACTTCCCGTTTCCATCATCACGGACTTTGAGGAGTTCTCTGTTTATGACTGCACCAAAAAACCCAAACCCACCGACAAAGCATCGACAGCAAGGATAAAGTTCATCACTTTTCAAGATTACCTGAAAGATTTTGATTTCATCTGGGAAACTTTTAGCAAGGAGCGAGTGCTGAAAGGCAGTTTCGATAAGTTCGTGCAAAGCGACACTTACAAAAAAGGAACGGCTACCGTTGATAAAGATTTTCTCCAATCGCTCGACAGGTGGCGGACATATCTTGCAACGAGTATTGCATTAAACAACCAAAAATTAGACGAGGATGAAATAAATTTTGCCGTTCAGCAGACGATCGACAGAATTATTTTCCTGCGCATTGCAGAGGACAGAAGCGTTGAGCCATACGGAAATTTGAAAGACGCCATCAAGCAGGGCGACTTTTACAAAAACCTTTTTGAGCAGTTCTGCAGAGCAGACGAAAAATACAATTCAGGTCTTTTCGATTTCAACAAAGACCAAATCAGCAAGCATCTGAAAATTGACAACAAAGTAACGAAGACGATTATCAATGAATTGTATTATCCCGAATCGCCTTACGAATTTTCTGTTTTATCGGTCGAAATTTTAGGAAGCGCCTACGAGCAGTTTCTCGGAAAAGTAATCCGCATTACCCCTGCATACCACGCCAAAATTGAGGAAAAGCCAGAAGTCAGAAAAGCGGGAGGTGTTTATTACACGCCTCAATACATTGTGGAATACATTGTAAAAAACACAGTCGGAAAACTCATAAATTCCCCCTTTGAAGGGGGCGGGGGGATGTCACCCAAAGAAATCAGCAAAATAAAAATAGTTGATCCGGCTTGCGGAAGCGGTAGTTTTTTGTTAGGGGCTTATCAATATCTACTGGACTATCACAAACATTATTACATTACTAATTCCCCTCTTGAGTCTGTCCCGCGTGCGGGGAGGGGAAAAAGGGGTGTGTCCAAACCGAGCAAAGAACAACTAAAGTTTCTAACCCCCGATGGCAACCTTACCACGAACGAGAAGAAGAGAATTTTGCTCAATAACATTTTCGGAGTGGACATCGATGTAAACGCGGTGGAAGTTACCAAGTTGAGTTTACTTTTGAAATGTATGGAGGGCGAAACAGAGGCGAGCATTAATCACCAGTTAAAAATGTTTCACGAAAGAATTTTGCCCGATCTTGAAAATAATATTAAGTGCGGGAACAGTTTAATTGATACCGATTTTTATGCCTCGCAATTGGATTTTGGGGAAGAGAACCTGTCTGCCGGTAAAGCTGGAAAAATAAAACCTTTCAATTGGCAGCGAGCATTTCCTGAAGTGTTTAAACAAGGTGGATTTGATGTTGTGATTGGAAATCCGCCGTATGTGAGAATACACGAATTAGAAAATAATTCAAAAGATTATTATAGAAAGAATTATTCATCGGCAAATAATCAATTTGATTTATATCAACTCTTTTATGAGAAAGGGTTAACGCTTCTTAATGAAAATGGAAAACTTGGTTTTATTACTTCAAATAAGTTTTGTATTACCAACTATGGAAAAGCATTAAGAGAGATAATCTTTAAAAAGTCGCTGATAGAACAAGTAGTTGATTGTTCATCATCCAATGTGTTTGGCAATGTATCAACTTATCCATTCATTTTTATTCTTAAAGTAAAACAACAAAAAAATAATACAGTAGAACTATACAAAGATTATAATGGGAAAATAGAATCTTTAGATAAAGTTAGGCAAGACAAATTACTCAAAGGAGAAGAAGAAATATTTTCATTTCAATCTTTATCACCTTCATATAAAATAATTGAAAGATTAGAAAAAAAATGTAAAACACAATTTGTTTCAGTTTACAGAGGCAGAGGAACTTCAAAAGATTTAATCAAAACTGGGACAAAAAAAAGCGTCACAAACAAAGAGGTTCTTAGATATAAACCATTTTCAGAAATATTATTTAGAGCTAAATCAAAATATCAAAATGATTATGAGCCAAAAATATTGATGAAAAAAATATGTTACAATATTGAATGCAACATAGATGAGTCAGGAGAAATAAATCCAATTAATACAGTATATGTAGTAAAGCCAATAAATAAATCAATCAGCATTAAATATTTAATTGGTATTTTAAATTCAAAGTTGTTATCATTTTATACAAGAAAAAAATATGAAACCACGGGAATGAGAGGTGGTTATATTGAACTTAGGGTCTTTGAAGTTGAGAAACTGCCAATCATTGAAGCCACAAATAATGAACAAATAGAAACCATAAAGTTCGTTGACCAGTTGCTAAAACTGAATGAAGAAAAAGCAGAAGCAAAACTGCAAACAAAAATAAACCAACTACAAAGCAAGATTGATTATTGCGAAAGCAGAATAAACGAAATCGTGTATCAACTTTACGGTTTAACAGCAGACGAAATAAAAATTGTTGAAAAATCTTGATTGTAAGTCGGGTAAGTCGGAATTCTATTCCGACCTACTGCTACTGCTACTGCTTGGCGTCGTGGGAGGTATTAAAATAGGCAAAATAGGGCGATTTTCACTAACTCCTTAAAAATCAATTGCTTTCGCACCTTTTTTTTATTATATTTCAACCGAAAAATCTCATTTTGAAATGATTTTAACGATTACCTCCATATTTATTCATACCAGAAGGATATAATTTGGGCAAGTTTTTTGTTGCATTAGTAACATACTCACTTTTATTTTTAGGGAACATCAGTTTCTCGCAATTTCAAAACTCAAAATTAAACGAAAAATTTTTTGAGAATGGTCAACCGACTCTGACGGGTGTTGATGTCGGGATGTTTGCAAATACACCAACCCGCACAAAAATTGATTTAGCCGGTTATTGGCAATATACAATTGATGGCAAGGTATGGGTAAACATTCAAATCCCATCTGCTTACAATTTTGAAAGCTGGGTTACATTTCAGCGGAAGTTTGAAATCACAAGCGAAATGATTGATAAATTTAACTTCACGCTGGTTGCCTACGGAATTAATAATCAAAGCGAAATTCAGATTAATGGAAATTTTGTTGGACGACATATCGGTGGCTACAGTTCGTTTGTGCTTCCGATTCGTGAAAATATTTTACAGATTGGAAAAGAAAATGCAATTCGTATTACAACCGACAACGAACTGACTGCAACTTCAACTCTTCCGCTGCGCCATCAGGTAAGTGGATGGCGGAATTACGGAGGCATTTTTCGCGATATTTACATCCTTGCAACTCCGAAATTGTTCATCAGCGAAACAATAGTAACTTCCGAGTTAACTCCCGATTATAAAAATGCCAAATTAAAAATCAGCAGCACTATTGAAAACACCAGCTTTGATTTTTCCGCTGAGGAAAAAGCGAAAGGTGTTTTTGCGGCTCTCTCAGTGGAAGTTTATGATAAACTCAATGAAGCATTGGTCGGGCGGAGCGCTTTAGTTCCGCTTGATGTCCAAAAACGGAAAGCCAAAGACTTTAAAGTCGAATTGCAAATTGCTAATCCCAAACTTTGGTCGCCCGACGTACCGGACCTTTATCTAATCAAAATTTCCGTTGTTCGCGTTGCAGGAAAAGAAACATTTCCGCTTGATGAATATATTCTCAACTATGGATTACGGAATCTGCAGCTAAAAAATTCTTCGATAGTTTTGAATGGAAATCCCTTTTACATAAAAGGTGTAGTTTATTTTGAAGAACATCCGTTTTTCGGTTCGGCGCTTACTTACGGCGATATGGAAAAAGATATTGCAAAAATAAAAAGCGGCGGCGTTAATCTTATAAGATTTCTTTATCCTCCTCATCCTTATTTTTTAAATCTTTGCGACAGGTATGGCATTTTTGTTATCGAAGAAATTCCACTCACGAATGTTCCAGCAGCAATATTGGAAAAAGAGTTTTATACCGATTTGGCTTCAACTTACATCAGAGAAATGATTTGGCGTGATAGAAACAACACTTCCGTTTTGGCGTGGGGTATCGGTAACGAATTTGAAATTTCAAAAAAGAATCCCTCTGTCGCTGTTAATTATATCGAGTCGATGAAGAAAATTATCGCTTCATTGGACAGCCGTCCTGTTTATATCTCAGTTCAGGTAAATTGGGACATAAGTGAAATTATCGACAAAGTTGATATAGTTTCAATAAATACCTACCCAGGCTTTGAAAGCTCCGTCAATCAACTTCGCGACGACTTAACAACTTGGCGGCAGAATTATACTGATAAACCAATCATTATCGGGAAATACGGAAAAGAAATTTTACCCAACAACAGAAGCGGTTACAGCGACCCGACATCAATCGAGTCGCAAGCATGGTATGCCTGGCAGGCAAATAATGTAATCCGTGAATTGAAATTCGCAGGGAGTGTATTCTGGTCGTATAACGATTGGTTGAGCGACCGTCCCTCGATGTCAACACCATCCGGAAATCAATATCTACGTTCGACGGGGATGGTGAATATGGCGCGGGACAGGCGTGTAGTTTACGATGTATTACGAAGTGTTTTTAACAACGAGAAAGTTACCGCTTTACCGGTTGGTAATTATTCTTCGAGCGCCCCAATAATTTTTGTAATCGCCGGGTTAGTTGTTTTAATTTCTTTAGCTTTTTTCTACAACAGCAACAGGCGTTTCCGGGAAAATATGAACCGCTCGATGTTGAGAACTTATAATTTTTTTGCAGATGTCAGAGACCAACGGATTATTCCCGTAAGCCATAGTGTATTCTTATCTGCTGTGCTGTCGATTGCATTAGCTATAATTTTATCAAGCATCCTTACACATTATCGTTACAATCTTTTAGTCGACAATCTGTTGAGCCAAATTTTATCCGACACGATGAAAACCTGGCTAGTTCAACTGGTATGGCAGCCGGTGTTATTTATTGCCTATTTTTCGGTTATCATCTTTTTTAAAATTTTACTTTTAACTTTAATTGTAAAATTCTTCTCACTCTTTATCCGTGTCAGGGTTTATCTGTATCATGCTTTCTCGGTTTTGGTTTGGTCGTTGACTCCTATGATAATTTTCATTCCCCTGAGTATGGTGCTCTTCAGAATTATGGAAGATCCTATTTATATTTTGCCATCATTAGGAATGATTATATTAATTCTAATTATATCTACCTTCCGCTTATTCAAAGGTGTATCAATTATATTCGATATTGCACCGTCGAAAATTTATGTCGCCGGTGTTTTTGCTATTCTCGTAGTCGCCGGTTTATTATACGGCTATATGGATTACGCTCACTCAACAACTATCTATCTAAAATTTTTGTTAGAAACACAGAACTGTATCTTGTAAATGTATTTATCTAAAATAGAAATATTTGGTTTTAAGTCGTTTGCACAAAATGTAAATTTGAATTTTGATGCTGGCATTACAGCTATCGTTGGGCCAAACGGTTGTGGCAAAACGAATATCGTAGATGCGATACGATGGGCTTTGGGCGAACAGCGTTACAGCACGTTGCGTTCCGATAAGATGGAAGATGTTATTTTTAACGGAACACGAAACCGCAAACCGCTTGGTATGGCTGAAGTTTCGCTCATTATCGAAAACACACGCGGCATTTTGCCTACTGAATATTCACAGGTTACAATCTCACGAAGAGTTTATCGTTCAGGCGAAAGCGAATATCTGCTTAACAGAGTTCAGTGCCGGTTAAAAGATATAGTCGATTTATTTATGGATACCGGCATGGGCGCCGATGCTTATTCGGTGATTGAATTGAAAATGGTTGAGACGATTTTAAGCGACAGGACAGACGAACGGCGTCGTTTGTTTGAAGAAGCTGCCGGCGTTACAAAATACAAGCATCGTCGAAAAGCTGCATACCACAAATTAGAAAGTGTTCAGCAGGACCTGATTCGTGTGAACGATATTGTTAAAGAAGTTCAGAAAACAGTTAACGCACTCGAACGACAATCGAAACGAGCCGAACAATTCAATGAGATTTCGAAAAACCTGCGGGCAACCGAGATTGATTTACTAGAGCACGAATACGCTTATCTGTTCGGAAAACTGAATCCATTAAAAGAGCGTTTTGGTGAAACAGAGATTGCCAAAAATAATATTGATGCTGAATTAAATGGACAGGAAGAGTTACTCGATAAAATGCGCATCGAAATCAGCGAAGTCGAGAAACAGTTAATAGATTTTCAAAGGCAGGCAGCCAAACTTGTTTCGCAGATTCATAAATATGATGAAGGCACTATAAAAGGTAACGAACAAATTAATTCACTGCAATCGAACATCGAAAGATATGAAAAAGAAAAGATTGATTTGTTCAATCAAAAAGAGTGGTTAGAAGGTAAACAGGTAACACTCCGGGAAAACATCGAAAAATTTGCGGAAGCAGTAATTGCAGACCAGGGAGTTTTTGAAAAACTTAACATCGATTTTCAATTTTTTGGAAAACAACTTGATGAGAAAAAAGAGCTTCTGAAGGGTTTAAATAACGAAATCATCTCGCTGATACACGAAATAGTTCAGAAGAACGGCGACCGGCAGTTATTAGATGAGAGAATAGAAAACCTGAACAGATTAATCGAACGGATAACTGAAGACGCAGCATATTTTGAAAACGAGATTTCAGAAAGCGAAAATAAAGTTTCGGAGCTGACAGTTAAGGATAGAGAACTGCACCGCGATTTCATCCAGGCTGAAATGGAGCTTATGGAAGTCAACACTTTGGTGCAGCAAAACCGGAGTGAACTTGAAGCTTTGCAACAAAAAGAATTAGAATTAAAAAACGAGATACACAGGATAACGGCTAAAATAGATTTCTCCGTTTCTTTGATTGAAGGCAGCGAGGGACGAAGCAGCAGTATAAAGTATTTATTGAACGAAACTGAATTTAAAAAGAAAAACTATCTTACAGTTGCCGAAATAGTTAATACAGATGAAAAATACAGGTCGGCGATCCAAACGGCATTAGGCGAAACTGCAAACTACATCATTGTCGAAAAAGAGAGCGAAGCTTTCGAAGCAGCAAGTCTTCTCGAAAAGAATGAAAAAGGAAAAGCGGTTTTTATTTGTCTCGAACGCATTCCCAAAATCAAACGTATTCGCACGTCGAATCACTCGCCGATACTTTGGGCAGATCAGGTTGTAAAGGTAAAAGAACCGTATCGTAATTTAGTTTCGTACTTACTTGACAGCATCGCGATTGTTGAAGATTTAAAATCTGTACCTGACTCGTTAATAGGGATAAAATTTGTATCACTCAACGGTAATGTGAGAACAAGCGGCGGAGTTGTTCGCGGCGGCAGTCGTCGGCAGGACGAAGGCAGCTTGATAGGCAAGCGCGACCAGATAGCCGAGTTGGAATTAGATAAAGCAAAGTTTATAGCCGAGCTTGAATTGTTGCAACAACTGCAAAACGAGAAGCAAAAGATACTCGAAACTCTGGATATTAAAGCAGCTGCCGAAAAGGTTAAGAAAATTGAAAAAGAAATGGCATCGGTTGAGATGCGCATCGCACAGATTGTATTCGAAAAAAAACGTGCAAACGATTCCATTGAAAGAAGTAAATCCGAGATTAAACGCATAGAAACCGAAATTTCAGAGTTGAGTGCCGAGAAAGAAAAGTTAATCCCAGAAATAAATCAGATCGAACAAGCGAAAGCTGTAGCCGAAACGAATGCTGCCCAACTCAACAAAGAATTAGAACAAATTACTCAACAATGGAATGATTTGTCGAAAGTCGTGAACGATGCGGAAATCAAGATGGTTACCTTACAAGGCAACAAGCGGAATGCTGAAGCTGAATTAGAAAGGGTTATTGCAACAGTCCAGAACACCGAGACTACTTTGCAAAAGCGAGATTCTGAAATTTCGCAGGCAAAAGAAGACATCGAACGAATTACCAGCGAACTGGAGTCGGCCGGTGTGCAATTACAGGAACTGAGATTGCAGTTGAATGAAGTTGAAAAAGGGAAGACCGAAGTCGAAACTGTTTACACACAAAAGCGGAACGCAATTCACAGTGTCGAATTAAAAATTAAAGACGACCGCCGCCTGCACGACGATACACTAAAATTGTTCCACGAATATGATATGAAGATATCTGAAATTAATCAGAATATCGAACACGTTCGCGAACGAGCACGAAACGAATTTGAAATCAGTATTGAATTAAAAACTTACCCCGAAGATGAATGGATCGATTTTGCTGCCAAACGCGAAGAAGTGAGGCAGATGAAAGACCGTATCAGAATGTTAGGCGCCATTAACTTTGCTGCTTTCGATGAGTATAACACTGAGAGCGAACGGTTTAACTTTATGATGCAGCAACGTGACGATTTGATTGAAGCCGAGCGGACATTATTAAACACAATCGAAGAAATTAATAACACGGCACAGAGAAAGTTTTTAACTACTTTCGAATTAATACGTGAAAACTTTATCAAGACTTTCAAAAGTTTGTTCGATGAAGGCGACGAGTGCGACTTACGGCTTGAAGAAAACGAAGACCCGCTTGAAGCCGGTATCGAAATTATTGCAAAACCACGCGGCAAGCGCCCCACTTCCATCGATTTACTTTCAGGAGGCGAAAAAACTTTAACTGCCATTGCACTTTTGTTTGCGATTTATTTAGTAAAGCCAAGCCCGTTCTGTATTCTTGATGAAGTTGATGCACCGTTGGATGATTCGAATATCGACCGCTATACACGGATTATCAAAAAGTTTTCCGACAACACTCAATTTATAGTTGTAACTCACAACAAGCGAACGATGGAAGCTGCAAATGCACTTTACGGTGTTACGATGGAAGAAGAAGGAGTTTCAAAAATTGTAACAGTTCGTTTCAACGATGAAGACCGTGTACAATCGGCTGCGGTTGCTTCGGGAGTCATATAGTTTTTGATGATGATAAAAATATTTATAGATTTCGACGGAACAATTACTAAAGGCGATTTGGGTGATAATCTTTTTTTTAATTTTGGCGGTCCTATTTGCACAAAAATAATTGAAGATTATAGAGGCGGATTAATAAGTGCCGCTGAATGTTTTACCCGCGAAGCCGAAGCTTGCGGAAATGTTTCGCAGAAAGATGTATCCGACTTTATCGACAAACATGAAATCGATATCAGTTTTGGCAATTTTATTAAGTTCTGCCGTAAAAAAAGTACTGATGATCGTCAGATAAAATTTTATATCCTATCGGACGGACTTGATTATTATATAGAACGGGTTTTACGCAAATATGATCTTTCCGATATTCCTTTTTTTGCAAACAAGTTGGAGTTTGTAGAGGCAGGAATGAAAATAACGTTCCCATATTCCGAAGAAGAATGCGATCGCTGCGCCAACTGCAAACGCAACCATATTCTTACTTTATCGGGCGATGATGATATTATCGTTTACATCGGCGATGGATACTCCGACAAGTGCGCAGTGAAATACGCCGATATTGTTTTTGCTCGCGGTGAGCTACAAACTTTTTGCCAAAACGAGAATATCACCTACTATCTTTTTAATTCATTCGAGGATACGATAACCCGGATGGAAGAAATTCTAAATAAAAAACGAATACGCAAACGACAACAAGCTGAATTCAATCGGAAAGAAATTTACCTTGCTGGTTAAAATTTTATGAAAACACAAATGGATCTACGAAAAATATTATTTAAATACCGAAGCTACACACCTATTCCGTTCATCATTCTTATGGTTGTATTTGCAAAGCCAACAATTTACAGCATAGCCGGCGGATTGTTAGTTATTCTTTTCGGCGAGTTTATACGATTGTGGGGCGTTTCGATAGCAGGCAGCGAAACCCGCACAACAAACTCGGTTGGCAGCTCGCAACTTGTTACAAGCGGGCCCTTTTCATACTTACGTAATCCCCTCTACTTCGGTAATATCTGTATTTATTTCGGTGTTGGAATTATGTCGTGGGCGGGGTTTCCTCTCTTACCGATTGTTACACTTTCGTATTTTCTTTTTCAATATACTCTTATAGTAAGTTTAGAAGAAGAACACTTGACTAAAACTTATGGAACGGAATTTCAGCGATATTTAAAATCGGTTCCCAAATTTTTTCCAGCATTCAAAAAATATAAATACAGCGGGAACGAGCAACCGCAGTTAGACTGGAAGCGCGGAATAAAATCAGAGCAAAGAACTTTTCAAGCAATCTTAATTATTGTTTTTATAATAGTTGTAATTTGGATGCTGCGATTTTTTTACGATTGGAAGATAACAAAACTTTTCGGAGACGCGTAAGATGCGTTTGATGATAATCGCCGGCGAAGCCTCAGGCGATTTGCACGGCGCCGGCGTAGTTAAAGAATTAAAATCCCGGTTTAAAGATATCGAGATTTTCGGAATCGGCGGCAACAAGATGCAGCGCGAAGGTATGCAGCTAGTCTATCACATTAACGAGTTGGCGGTGATGGGATTATTGGAAGTGGTAAAGAAACTCCCGACAATCAGGTCGGTTAGCCGGACTCTCGAATCGTTGCTTACTAACCGCCGCCCCGATGCTGTGCTTTTAATTGATTATCCCGGCTTTAATTTGCGGTTCGCTGAAAAAGTCAGAAAAGCGGGAATCAAAATTTTCTATTATATCAGTCCGCAACTTTGGGCTTGGCATCCAAGCAGGATAAAAAAAATGAAAGGAATAATTGATAAGATGTTTGTTGTCTTTCCTTTCGAAGAAGAAATTTATAAACGAGAAGGAATCGAAGTAGAATTTGTCGGACATCCTTTGCTTGATGTTATTGAAGAACCTCAACCTAAAGCCGATTTTTGTAAGCGTTACAGCTTCGATAAATCGAAACCGATTATCGGGCTTTTCCCCGGCAGCCGGAAGCAGGAGTTGGAGAAAATTTTTCCGCCAATGCTTCATGCAGCAAAAATTTTGGAAACCCTGTATGATGCACAAATAGCCGTTGGCGTGGCATCTGTTTTTGAAGGCGACTATATAAAATCTTTTTTGTATGAAGATTCATCAGTACGGCTTCTGCAAAATGCAACATACGATCTTATGAAAAATTCTGACGTTGCAATAGTTACATCAGGAACAGCAACACTTGAAACGGCTTGTTTCCAAACGCCGATGGTTATCGTTTATAAAACATCGTGGCTTACATATTTAGCAGCCCGGCTAATGATTAACATAAAAAATATCGGCTTGGCTAATATAGTTGCCGGTAAAACTATCGTTCCTGAATTAATACAGCATCGGGCGAACGCAGAAAAAATTGCTGCCGCAGCTGGAAAGTTTTTAACAGATAAAACTTTATCCGACAAAACCCGTATTGATTTGAAATCTGTTTACGAGAAATTAGGCGAACGCGGCGCAGCTAAACGTGTGGCTGAAAATATTTTAAAATTAATCGCTCCAAAATAAAGTGGTCATTTTAAAGATAGCGCTATTTCCATTCTCATTGTTGTATGGATTGGTGATATCTTTTAGAAACTTGTTATTTGATATTGGAATATTCAAAACCGTAAAAGTGAATGTTCCCGTAATTTCGGTCGGTAATATAACCGCCGGCGGCACAGGAAAAACTCCGCTTGTCGAGTATATTCTTGAATTTCTACTAAAGCAAAAAAAACGTGTTGCTGTAGTAAGCCGGGGTTATAAACGCACCACCAGAGGAACACTTGTAGTTTCGGACGGCGAACGACTGTTGTGCAGCGCCGATGCGTGCGGCGATGAACCGTTTCAAATTGCTTCGAAATTTCCAAATTCAATCGTTATTGTAGATGAGCAAAAGTCGCGCGCTGCTCAGTTGGCTGTTCAAAAATTTAATTGCGATTACATAATTGTTGACGATGGATTCCAGCACAGACAATTACACCGAAACTTGGATATCGTAGTGGTAGATGCTTCGAAACCATTGAGCAGAGAACTGATGCTGCCTGCAGGATTAAGAAGAGAACCAATGTGGAACCTTAAACGTGCCGATATTATTATCTACTCGAATTGGAAACAGAAGTCGGATACTTTAAAAAATACCGGTGTGGAATTAACAGGACGCACTCAGTTGGATCCGCAAAAATTAGTAGGTATCCAAGCAGATGATATACTTGAATTGGAAGTTTTAAAAAATAAAACTTGTGTTGCATTTTGCGGTCTTGGAAATCCCGATTCGTTTGAAAGAAAGCTGAACGAGTTAGGTTTGGAAGTAAAGGTTTTTAAAAAATATTCCGACCATTACCAATACAATGCTGAAGATATAGAAATATTAAAGAAAGAATTTGAAGAGCAAAAAACCGATTTCGTTATAACAACGGAAAAAGATTTTGTGCGGTTAATAAATATGAAAACTCTAATAACCGAATTGCCTCTATACTATTTAGAAGTTGCAGTCCGGTTTATAAGCGGTGAAGAAAATTTTCAAAAAAAGATAACTAATATAAGAATGAACAATTAATCAATATGGAGAAATAAAATTATGACAAAGAAATTCGTCTATTATTTTGGTGGAAAGAAAGCTGAAGGTCGAGCCGATATGAAATCGCTGCTTGGTGGCAAAGGAGCCAACCTCGCTGAGATGGTCAACCTGAAGCTTCCCGTACCGCCGGGATTGACAATCACAACCGAAGTTTGCACACACTATTACGCAAATAAAAGAAAATATCCGAAAGAACTTAAAGCGCAAATTCTTGCAGCTCTTAAAAAGATGGAGCGAGAATTAGGTGCTAAATTCGGTGATTCAAAAAATCCACTTTTAGTTTCTGTCCGATCAGGCGCCCGTGCATCTATGCCAGGTATGATGGATACAATTTTAAACCTGGGCTTAAACGACAAAACAGTTCAAGCTATTATTGCAAAAACAAACAACCCGCGATTTGCCTATGATTCGTATCGCCGCTTTGTAGCGATGTATGGCGATGTTGTTTTAGGTTTAAAACCGGAAAACAAAGACGAACACGATCCGTTTGAAGTAATTTTAGACAAGAAGAAACACGAGAAAGGCGTAACACTCGACACCGAACTTACAGCCGATGATTTGTTAGATATAGTCGAAAGATCTAAACAGGCAATCAAAGAAAAAACCGGTCACGATTTTCCAGAAAATCCGATGGACCAACTTTGGGGCGCAGTCGGCGCAGTGTTTAACTCGTGGATGAATGAACGCGCAATTGCCTATCGCAAGATGTACGATATTCCCGCATTGTGGGGAACTGCGGTAACTATCCAAGCTATGGTTTTCGGAAATATGGGCGAAGATTCAGGAACCGGCGTGGCTTTCACTCGCGATGCCGCAACAGGCGAAAATTATTACTACGGCGAATTCCTTATGAACGCTCAAGGCGAAGACGTTGTTGCCGGCACTCGCACACCACTTCTGATTGCAAAACTTGCTGAAGCTAATCCGAAAATTTACAAAGAGCTTGATAAGTATCGCAAGGTTTTGGAAAAGCATTACAAAGATATGCTGGATCTCGAGTTCACAATTCAACAAGATAAACTTTATATCCTACAATGCCGCGTTGGAAAACGGACTGCTTTTGCAGCTCTTAAAATTGCTGTGGATATGGTTGACGAAAAACTTATCGACGAAAAAGAAGCCCTGATGAGAATCGAACCGGATCAGCTTAATCAATTATTACGACCGATTTTTGACCGTCAAGAAAAGGACCAAACCATAAAAGAAGGTAAATTATTAACTGTCGGTTTGAATGCAGGTCCTGGCGCTGCAAGCGGAAAAGTTGTTTTCAACGCACCCGATGCCGAAGAATGGAAAGCCCGCGGTGAAAAAGTAATTTTAGTTCGTATCGAAACTTCTCCCGAAGATATCAAAGGTATGGATGCTTCCGAAGGAATACTTACAGCACGAGGCGGAATGACCTCGCACGCAGCTCTCGTTGCCCGGCAGATGGGCAAAGTTTGTATAGTCGGCTGTTCCGATTTACACATCGATTATGTTTCGCGAACGATGACTGTAAAAGGAAAAATCGTGAACGAAGGAGATTATATTTCTATCGATGGATCAACGGGCGAAGTGTTGCTTGGTGAAGTTCACACCAAACCTTCCGAAGTTTTGCAAGTGTTAATCGAAAAAACGCTCGCTCCGAAAGACGCACCTGTTTATCAACTCTACGAAAAAATTATGAAGTGGGCTGATAAATACCGGACGCTTGGAATCAGAACAAACGCCGACCAGCCCGATCAAGCTGCCGCAGCAATTGCTTTCGGAGCTCAAGGTATAGGGCTTTGCCGAACCGAGCACATGTTCTTCGGTGAAGGAAAAATCGGACCGATGCGTGAGATGATTTTAGCCGACACGCTTGAAGACCGCAAAGCTGCGTTGGGAAAATTACTGCCGCTGCAACGTGAAGATTTCGAAGGAATATTTGAGGCGATGGCCGGTTATCCTGTTACAATTCGCACAATCGACCCGCCGCTTCACGAGTTCGTACCACATGAAGAAAAACAACAGCGTGAACTTGCCGAAAAAATGGGAATCAGTTATGAAAAAGTTCACAGGCGTGTAAGCTCGCTTCACGAATTCAACCCGATGCTTGGTTTCCGCGGATGTCGTTTGGGCATAATCTATCCGGAAATTACCGAGATGCAAGCCCGCGCAATCTTTGAAGCAGCAGTGAATGTGAAGAAACGTGGATTTTCTGTTAAACCTGAAATTATGATTCCACTTGTCGGGCACGTAAAAGAACTCAAGCTTCAAGAAGAAATTGTTAGACGGGTTGCTGCTGAAGTGATGGCTGAGAACAAAATTAAAATTGATTACCTTTGCGGAACGATGATCGAAATTCCACGAGGCGCTTTAACAGCCGACGAAATTGCCGGAGTTGCCGAATTCTTCAGTTTCGGAACAAACGACTTAACACAAACTACGTTAGGTGTCAGCCGCGACGATGCGGGCAGATTTTTGATTCCGTATGTGGAAAAAGATATTTATGCAGTTGATCCTTTCGAAGCAATCGATCGTGGCGGCGTTGGTCAATTGATGAAAATAGCAGTCGAAAAAGGAACGCAAGCACGTCCGAACATAAAGTTAGGAATTTGCGGCGAACACGGCGGCGAGCCTTCTTCAATCGAATTCTGTCATCAAATCGGTCTCGATTACGTAAGCTGCTCGCCATATCGAGTAGCCATTGCCCGGTTAGCAGCAGCACGTTCGGCGTTAAAATATGGTGTTCGAACATCCAAACAAAACAAACTCAAGAAATCAAAAAAATGATTTGTTCAAATAAACTTCAAATAAATAATTAAGGAACAGGATAAAATGAAACTTTCAGATTTTAAGTATCCGCTTCCGCGTAATCTTATAGCCAAATATCCTATGCCGAATCGCGATTCATCGAAATTGATGGTGGTGAATCGCAAGGATGAAAGCATCGAATCAAAAAAATTTACAGATATAGTTGACTATTTCAACAAGGGCGACATATTAGTAATGAACGATACTAAAGTCTTTCCGGCACGGTTGTTCGGTCGCAAGGAAAAAACCAATGCAAAAATTGAAGTTATACTTTTGCGCGAGTTAAATAAGGAAGATAACATTTGGGATGTTATTGTTGAACCCGCACGGAAAGTTCGCATCGGAAATAAGGTATATTTTGACGACGGAAAATTGATGTGCGAGATTGTGGATAACACGACTTCGCGCGGACGGACAATCCGTTTCGTAACCAACGACGATGTGTACAAAATCTTCGAACGGATTGGCTATATGCCGTTGCCGCATTATATCAAACGTGAGTCGGAAGAATTAGATAAAGAACGCTATCAAACTGTTTATGCAAAAAATGTCGGCTCGGTAGCGGCTCCAACTGCCGGACTTCACTTTACGAAAAAAGTACTTTCCGCCATCGAGAAAAAAGGTGTGAAAATAGGTTTCGTTACCTTGCACATCGGGCTTGGAACCTTCCGCAAGGTTGAAGTCGAAGATTTATCAAAACATAAGATGGATTCAGAATATTTCGAGATTAACGAAAGCCTTGTAAACTCGGTAAATAAAGTTATCGAGGGCAAAGGAAATGTCTTTGTGGTCGGTACAAGTACTGCAAGGGCGTTGGAGTCGTCGGTTACTACCGAAGGATTTCTGAAACCGAATAAGGGATGGACAGACAAATTTATCTTCCCACCTTATAATCTGAAGATTGTAGATAAATTGATTACAAATTTTCATATGCCCGAATCTACACTGCTGATGATGATCTGTGCTTTTTCCGATTATGATTTGATAATGCGTGCATATAAAAAAGCTATAAAAGAAAACTTCCGCTTTTATAGCTATGGCGATGCAATGTTAATTTTGTAATTGGTGGATATGCAAAAGTGTAAAGTTGGTGTTGTAATTCCGGCAGCAGGAATCGGGAAACGCCTGGGTAGCAATAAGCCGAAGCAGTTTCTCGAAATTGATGGAATTCCGATTCTTCAAATTACACTTCAAAAATTTCAGGCGTGCGATGCGGTCGACTGTATTGTGGTCGTATCCCACGCCGATTTTATTAATGAAGTTACTGGTTTAGTAACGAAGAACGACTTCACTAAAATAACATCAATCGTTAATGGCGGTGAACACCGGCAGGATTCTGTTTGGAATGGTGTGAAAGAAATTATTAAAAATGACGTTGAGATAATTTTAATTCACGATGCTGTCCGTCCGTTTGTTACAGATGAGATAATTAAAAATGTCATTGCAACTTCCGAAAAGTTTGGAGCAGCAGTTCCGGCTGTTCCGTTGAAAGACACTATAAAAGTTTCGGATGAGAAGGGATTCCTTATTGAAACTCTTGACCGCGATAAACTTTTTGCAGTTCAAACACCGCAGGGTTTCCAGAAAGATTTAATTGTTAAAGCCTTCGAAAAAGCTTACACCGATAACTACTACGCCACCGACGATGCAAATTTAGTTGAACGTTTAGGTGAAAAAATCAGACTTGTAGAGGGAGATTATAAGAATATCAAGATTACAACGAAGGAGGATTTGGAGTGAAGGGGAGTTTTATCTTGCATATTCATCTTTTTTTCAATATCTTTAAACATCAAAATTCAAGGTTTTTTAAATGTTATCGCTTTTATATGTAATTATTTTAAGCTATTTGGTCGGCTCGATACCTACGAGTATAATAGTAAGTAAGCTTGTTAAAGGAATCGATATCCGGAACCACGGCAGTGGCAATGCCGGTGGCACCAATGTTATGCGTGTATTAGGCTTAAAAGCCGGATTAATTGTAATACTCTTCGATATCTTTAAAGGATTTGCTGCAACGGTTTTTGTAGCTAAGTTAATGTACTCCCAGTTTCCTTTTGTAAATCATACACCTCTTGAAGATTTTACCTTAGTTCAGATTTTAACCGGGTCAGCCGCAACAGTTGGACATATCTGGACTGTGTTCGGCGGATTTAAAGGGGGTAAAGGTATGGCAACAGCAGCCGGAATGCTGATTGGATTAGCACCACTCGATATTTCAATCGCTATTGCAGTATTCGCAATTGTAATGTTTGTTTCAAAATACGTTTCGCTCGGCTCAATCAGTGCCGCGGTTGCATTTCCGTTAACTTTATTTTTCAGGGAAAATATTCTCCATGCGGAAGTGGAAGGATACGGAACTCTGATATTTTTTAGCATCGGCATAGCGATTCTTTTAATATTTACACATCGCGCGAATATAAAACGTCTGATAGAAGGCAGAGAAAATAAAATAACAAGTTTTAGTTTTTTCAAAAAGAAAACTTCACAAAATTAAAATGAAAATTTCCGTAATTGGCGCGGGAAGTTGGGGAACAACTCTCGCTCTGTTGCTATTTTCGAACAAGCATGATGTAACCGTCTGGTCGTTTCGCAATCAGGATGCTGAAAATATATTAACTAAACGCGAAAACACGGTTTTCCTCCCGGGCATAATCATACCGAATGAAATTCAAATCACAACCGACATCGAAAAAGCAATACTGAAAAGCGAACTGATAGTTACTGCTGTTCCGTCGCAGCATTTGCGTTCCGTGTTAAAACAAATCTCACATACCTCTTTTAAACAATCTATCATCGTAAATCTTGCCAAGGGAATCGAGGTTGGAACGCTTCAAACAATGTCGGAAGTAATCGCCGAGTCGTTACCCGACCATCCGCTTTCAATGACTGCGATGCTTTCCGGACCCAGCTTTGCCGATGAAGTCAGCCGCAAAATACCGACTGCTGTTGTTGCAGCATCGAGCAGTCCGGAAACTGCAAAGTTAGTGCAGCAAGTTTTTAAAAATTCCTATTTCAGGGTTTACACATCCGACGATGTCAGGGGTGTGGAGTTTGGTGGGGCGTTGAAAAATGTGATTGCTGTGGGTGCCGGCTTGTGCGATGGCGCCGGCTATGGCGATAATACAAAAGCCGCAATTATGACACGCGGGATAGTCGAGATTGCACGGCTTGGAACAGCGTTAGGTGCAAATCAGAAAACTTTCTCGGGGCTGTCGGGCATCGGCGATTTGATTGTGACATGTATGAGCAAGCACAGCCGTAACCGTCATGTTGGCGAAGAGGTTGGAAAGGGAAGGAAGCTGCAGGATGTTTTAAGCGAAATGCAAATGGTCGCCGAAGGAGTTGCTACTACAAAGTCGGCTTGCGAGTTAGCAAGAAAAGTAAATGTCGAGGTGCCGATTATGCAGGAAGTTCATAACGTCCTTTTCAGCGGCAAAGACCCGCATGATGCAACGTTAGATTTAATGATGCGCGACCCGAAGAACGAAGCGGGTTGATTAATTTGCTGAAACAAGTTTAGCAATATGAAATTATCCGTTGATGCATTACAACGTGATGTTTTTAAATCTTTATGCTTTTTACAAGTAGGATTCGGACTAATAAGATTTAAAGGCACCATCACTTACGCCTTACAGATTTGCAACTTACAATATTGTAAGTTACATTAGTGTAAGAAATTTGAGAAACTATGCGAAATCCTTTCATATATGGCAAGATTGCAGTTGGTGAAACATTCACTAATCGCGAATCGGAACAAAAACGGCTTTTCGATAACATAGGTTCACATATCAACAGCATTCTGATCTCTTTAATGTGCGAAGCGAACAGGAGTTCTATGCTCAACTCACGAGAGAAATTCTTCGCGTCTCCTTCTCAAAGTGGGAGGAGCGGATAGAAAGCGCAAAACGCTTGTTCAAGCGTATCACACCAAAATTCAGCGTTGGCATCGATCCCGGAAATGACTTTTCGGTTTCATTTGATTGGCAAGAAGTAGAAAAATCCGCAGATGAAATTCTCGATCTACCAGAAACGGTGAGCAAAAAAAGAAACATCCAGCTTGTGATTTGTCTTGATGAGTTCCAAAATGTAGGCTACTTCAACAATCCTCTTATGTTCCAGAAAAAACTGCGTGCGCACTGGCAGCATCACACACATGCTACATATTGTTTGTACGGAAGCAAGCGCCAAATGATGACTGAACTGTTTGAGGAAAAGTCTATGCCGTTTTACAAGTTCGGCGACGTGATGTTCCTGGAAAAGATCCCAGAAACGTATTGGGTCCCGTTTATCAGGTCAGGGTTTAAAAAGACAGGAAAGCGCATAGACGAAAACCTTGCCGCCTGCATTGCGCAAGAGATGGAGAATCATCCGTACTTTGTGCAACAATTCTCTCACACCATCTGGAGCAACACCGATAAGAATTGCACCGAAGGTGATTACCGCTCCTCCCTCAACGCACTTCTTACCCAACACGGAATTCTGTTCCAGCGCGAAGTTGACGGGTTAACAAATCCACAGCTCAACTTCCTGAAGGCGCTATGCAACAACATTACACATTTCAGCGCGGCAGAAACCCTGCAGACATACAAGCTTGGAACATCAGGCAACGTAAATCGCATCAAACAATCATTGGTAAGTAAAGAGGTGCTCGATATAACACCACAGCGTATTGAGTTCATCGACCCTCTATTCAAAGTATGGTTCTCCACTGTGTACATGAAACAGTAGGTGCTGATTTCTATTATTTGATAAAATGCTTTTTAATAAAATAAATACAATTAAGAAAATTATCGAAATTCTAGACTCTGTCGATTATTCAAAGTATAGTCGCGCACAGAATTATGAAAGATATGATATAGAAGCGCATGCTGATGAACGAAAACTAATTCAACCTATTCTATTCACAAAATTCCTTGAACAGGTTCTTGGTTTTAAGTTAGGCGAAACAGTCTGGGCTGAACAAAGTGAAGAAGGAAACGTTCCAGATTTTCTTCCTGTTGATACTTACACTCACTCATTCCTTTTCGACACGAAATCGACCGCTGCCACAGAGCAGACGATTAAGAAGCACATCCCTCAAATTAGACGATACATCCGTTTCTACAAAGTCCGATATGGTGTTTTGACGAACATGAGAGAAGTAGATGTCTATACCGAGGATTCGCATGATGAGTTACCCGAATTCAATTTTAATTTTTTGACACTTTACAAAGACTTCAAGCATAACAAAAAGACCATTCTTGAGAAAGAAAATACTAAAAAATTTATTCACTTTGTAGAGACCTTCTCGTTCTGTCCATTAGATGTGGAAAAGAAAATCCAGCGAATTTGCAAAAGTTCCGCTTGGATTGGTAATGAAACTCTAAAGGTAGATCACCTCACACGAAAATTAAAACAAATCGTAGAATGGTTTGAACAAGATGCATTAAACCAAAAAACAAACGTTGAGCTTTTCGTGGAACATAACCCTGATTTAGCAAAAGATATAGTGCGGGAGCTTGATTTCATCAGCAAAGAGATTAACAGGTCACTCGCAGATGCGCAACTATCTGCTACTCCAACGCGCTTGCATGAATATCTAAATGCTTCGCCTAAAACAACTCAGGCAAGATCGATGAAAATTTATTTTTATCGTGTGGCTTATTTCTCGATGGCACGCATTCTTCTTGCACGCATGTGGGAAGATATCGGCTTCATTGAATCTACTCTCACAGATGGAGGATTCGAGAAATGGTATAAGAATCTTGGAAAGGAAATCCGTCGCGTACTGAGCCAATCATTCCAATTTGCCGGAGAGAAATACCAATGGTTGTACCGCACGCCAAATAACTACACATGGTATGAGCCGAACGAAACGATACTTGTTGATTCACTTTATGAGCTTGCCAACTTTTATCTCGGTGCGTTGAAAGATGATGCGCTGGGAATGATATACGAGCAAGAGCTTGATATTATAGACAAACAAAATAAAGGACAGTACTACACAGATCGCACTGTTATACGTTTCATGTGGGACCGGGTTGGATTCACGAATAACGATGCTTTCTTCCGTGAAGATAAGAAAAAACGAGAACCGAAGAAAATTTTAGATGTTGCCACCGGATCTGGCGGATTTCTAGTTGAAGCAGCACGACGAATAAGGGAGTTTACAACGCCAAAGGAAAAAATGTTTGAGGATGTGTTAGCAATTCGTACTGCAATACTGTCTGGGATATTTGGAATGGAAATATCTCCCTTCCCTTATTACATAACAGAAATCAATCTTCTTATTCAACTAACTCCAGTAATTAGAGAAATGTCGATTCGAAAGCAAGCGATAATTAAGGAAGGGACTCCAATAGCTGTTGTTCAGGGAGATTCACTTACTCTTTACAACGATGCTAAGGAGTTGTTTGTAAAAGAAGAAACAGGAACTTACAACGTCGGAAATCATCTTATCCGGTTCGGGCGCGACATAGCGAAACAGAAAATCTTTGATAAAATCTACTCATCGAACGATTTTGATTACTGTCTTGCCAATCCTCCTTACATTCGTGAAGATGACCACAAAGAATTATTCAGGAGAACAAAGAATCTGCCGATTGGGCGAGAATTGTACCAAGGCAAGATGGACTATTACCATTTCTTCGTCGAGCTTGGACTCTCAAAGCTTCGGGATGGTGGAAAACTCTGTTTCATTACTACATCCTACTGGCTGCAGGCAGTTGGGGCAAGCAACTTACGCCAATATATTCTCGATAATGCTATCGTCAAAGAAGTTATTGATTTTGGACCGACAAAGCTTTTTGAAAGCGCTAAAGGTCAATTTAACGTTATCTTTTTGATGGAAAAGAAAAACGGCAAACATAATCTTGATGGAAGAAAGAAAAATACAATCAAAGTTGTACGAGTGAAGGAGCTGTTCTCTCCGAATCTTCAGGACAACATTCCCAAACTTTTCAAACATCTTTCCGAACATGTTGACAGGAAGGAATATTCTGATAAATACATTGAGGTGTACGACAGCGCAACACAGCAAGGCGATTTAACTGAAAAAGAGTGGCATTTATTCGTTAATAAAAAACACAAGAAAACGTTGAATGCAATTGAGGAAGCGGGAAAACCGTTGGAAGAATTTTGCACTATCAATCAAGGATTGTTAAGTGGTGCCGATGTTGTTACGAACAATAACATTGAATTGATTCATCAGAAAAATATTGAAGAATTTAATATTAAAGTTGGTCAGGGTATTTTTTATCTGGAAGAAAAGGAAGTTGCCGCTTTGCTTTTAGAAGATAAAGAAAAAGAATTTATCAAACCAATCTACAAAGCCTCTGAAATTACGAATTATCTACCTTCTTCACAATACATGATAGACCTTTTTTGTTTGTATATAAACAAGGACACTGTTGTGAAGAATTATCCTCGAGTTTTCAAACATCTACAAAAATATAAAACGGTCTTAGAAAATAAGCGCGAGGCACAAGAAGGGAAGTTACCGTGGTACTCAATGCATTGGGCAAGAACCAACGATTTATTTGCTGGAGAAAAGATTATTGTATCCAAGTGGCCAGCTTCAAATGATTTTGGTTACAGTGATCAGGATTACTATTCCGATGCAAATACATACCTCATCAAACTCAAGAACCATCCAAAGGAGTCTCTCAAATACATACTTGGTGTTCTTAATTCCAAAGTTATTGCTTACTACTTTGAGCAGAAGGGTAGCAAGCGCGGCGATAAATATTTCTTCCCCAAAGAATTTTGTAAGACGCTGCCTATAAAACCGATAAAGACAAAAGAAGAACAAAAACTCCATGATAAGATTGTCGAGTTGGTGGATGAGATGATCGAAGAACGGAAGAAACTTCTGGAGCATACACGTTATATCTCCGATCCCCAGTTTATTAAGGGCAGTTCCAAAAATTCAAATATAAGTTTAGTGTTATAGATTTTATCGTC
>JASEGV010000025.1 GCA_030017895.1 Bacteroidota bacterium
GACGATAAAATCTATAACACTAAACTTATATTTGAATTTTTGGAACTGCCCTATAACCAAAAATCTTAGTGAATCTTAGTGTCCTTTGTGTCTAAGTGGTTAAAAAGAAAACCACTAAGTCACGGAGATCACTAAGAACCACTAAGGAATATTTTAACTGCAAAAAATGCACAAAATCATCATACACGAAGTCGGCTTACGAGACGGGTTGCAAATGGAAAAGCAGGTCGTCCCGCTTGAGCATAAACTTAAATGGATTAATGGATTAATGGATTCGAGTGTGGATATTATCCAGATCGGCTCATTCGTCCATCCGGAAAAAGTGCCGCAGATGGCAGATACCGATAAACTATTTGCCGACCTTACAAAGAACAAGACAAGTAAAACAATTCTTTCGGGACTTGTTCTGAACGAAAAAGGTTTAGAGCGTGGTGAAAAATGCGGCGTTGAGATGTACTGCATGGGAGTTTCGGCAAGCGAAACACACAGCATGAAAAACACGGGAATGGGCATAGTTGAAGCAACTGAGCGGATTATTGCAACGGCAAAGCAAGCTGTGTCAGCCGGAAAAAAAATTCAGCTTTCTGTGCAGTCGGCTTTCGGCTGTGGATTCGAGGGACATGTTCCGCATGAGCGAGTGCTCGGCATTGTTCAAAAATATCTTGATGCCGGTCTGAAGAATATCTCACTCGCCGATACTGCCGGTCATGCGACTCCTGATCAAGTTGAGAAGGTGTATGAAGCAATCTTTAAACTCGATAGCTCCGTTGAAGCTACCTGCCATTTCCATAATACTTATGGAATGGGACTCGCCAATGTATATGCAGCAATGAAGATTGGTGTACAAAATTATGAATCGTCCATTGCCGGACTTGGCGGTTGTCCATTCACAAAAGTTGCAGCAGGAAATGTTTGCACTGAGGATTTCGTCCACGCGCTGCAGCGGATGGGTTTCAGAAAAGAGATTAATTTAGTAAAGTTGATTGACCTCGCGAAGGAATTTTCAGAATTCTTCAACCGCGAGATGCCGGGACTTGTGCATAAAGCAGGTTCCATTGTTGATGAACCACAATCTTGATGAATAATTATTTTTTGGAAATCTGAATGTCTCAAAAACTCCTCTCAAATATCCGCGTCCTCGATCTGACGAATGTCTTATCTGGACCGTTTGCAACACTACATCTCGCACTTCTAGGTGCTGAGGTCATCAAAATCGAAAATCCAACAGGGGGCGATCTCGCTCGTACGCTGGGATGTCTTCCTGAGTTAAATAAAAAACAAATGGGCACCAGCTTCCTTGCTCAGAACGCTAACAAGAAATCGGTTACACTCAATCTTAAATTTCCGGAAGGAAAAGAAATCTTCAAGAAATTGGTGAAAACTGCCGACGTGGTTGTGGAAAATTTTCGCCCGGATGTGATGGACAGGTTGGGAGTCGGGTATAACGCGCTGAAGGAAATCAACCCTAAAATTATTTATTGCGCCATATCGGGATTCGGAAAAGACGGACCCGATGCGATGAAACCTGCCTACGATCAAATCATTCAGGGTCTTAGCGGCGAGATGGC
This sequence comes from Bacteroidota bacterium, assembly GCA_030017895.1. Classification (NCBI taxonomy): domain Bacteria; kingdom Pseudomonadati; phylum Bacteroidota; species Bacteroidota bacterium. The sequence continues at coordinate 1,569 of JASEGV010000025.1, forward strand.
AATCAATGGCGATGAGAATTTGAACCCGTTGCGCGCCGGATTTCCGGTGTGCGATACAGTCGGTGGTTTGAATGCGGCATTTGCGATTATGGCTGCATTATATTACCGTGAGAAGATGGGTGAAGGGCAGTTCATAGACGTTGCGCTTCTCGATTCGATCATGCCACTGATGGGATGGGTGGCAGCAAATCTGCTCATCGGTGGTCAGCAGCCGGTGTTAATGGGCAACGATAATTTTACTGCCGCACCTTCTGGGGTTTTCAAGACGAAGGATGGTTATATTAACATAGCAGCGAACAAACAAGAGCAGTGGGAATCGGTTGCGGATGTGCTTGGTGTTCCTGAGTTGAAAACGGATACACGCTTTCAGGAACGCGATACGAGAAAGAAAAACCGAAAACTCCTCACACCATTATTGGAAGCAAAGCTCGTTGAACAGGAAACAAAATATTGGGTTGAAAAATTAAACGCAAACGATGTACCGTCAGGTGAAATTCTCAGTTTGGAAGATGCTCTTAATCAACCCCAAATCAAACATCGAGAGACGATAAAGTCGATTCACAGCGAAGGCATCGGCGACTTGAAGCTTTTTAACTTGACTGCAAAGTTTAGCAAGACTCCTGGTACGATCGATTCGCCGCCACCGAAGTTATCGGAACATACATTCGAAGTATTAAAGAGCGTTGGATACACAGAAGAAGAAATAAAAAGTTTTAAAGAAAAGAAAGTTATATAGAAATCAAATGAGAATACCGAAATTCAAAATACGAAACAATTTCAAATTTCCCAAAATACAAATCTGAAATACATTTATTTCAAAAGCAGTAATTTTTGATTTTCATTTTGGTTTTGATAATTAGGATTTGTTTCGAGCTTAGACTCGCCTGCCAAAGTACCGATGGAATCGGGACGGCGGGCAGGTATTCGGATTTCGTATTTTAACAAAGGAAAAAAGGAGTAAAATAATTTATGGCTATGACTTTAGTAGAAAAAATACTTGCAAAGGCAACAGGACAGTCATCGGTGAAAGCCGGTGATGTGCTGGAGCCGCTTGTTGATCTTGCAATGTCGCATGAGAATGCGGCATTGGTTATCAACCAATTCACTGAAATTTATAAGGATACCGGCATTTCTCTTAAAGTTTGGGATCCATCGAAGATTGCAATCATCTTAGATCATCGTGTACCTGCAGAAAGTTCGAAAACCGCGACAAACCAGCAGAAGATCCGCGACTTTGTGGGCAAACAGGGTATTGCTAAGTTTCACGACATTCGCGGCGATGAAGGCGGAATTTGCCATCAAGTTTTACCGGAGAACGGTTATGTCATTCCCGGGTCAGTTATTGTCGGCACAGATAGCCACACAACGAGTCATGGCGCACTTGGCACATTTGCTTTCGGTATCGGTGCAACAGAGATGGCAAGTGTGTGGACTCTTGGAACGGTTCTCAACGTTGAAGTTCCGGGAACAATAAAAGTGTATGTCAATGGGAAGTTTCCATCAGGAGTTTATCCAAAAGATTTAATTCTTTATTTGATTGGAAAATTAACTGCCGAAGGTGCGAACTTTAAAGTGCTCGAATTTCATGGCGAGACAATTAATAATATGAGCACTTCCGGTCGCTTAACACTTTCAAATATGTCGGTAGAAGCAGGCGCCACATCGGGAATTGTTCCAGCTGATGAAGAAACACTGCGATACTTGCTTGAAGAAGCGTTCGTTGGATATAAGGGTGAACTTTTAAAACCCGATATTGATGCAAAATATGATCAAGTAATTGAAATTGATGTTTCCAAACTCAATCCCCAAATCGCATGTCCACACACAGTGGATAACGTGAAACCAATTTCAGAAATTATAAATGTAAAAGTAAATCAAATTGTTATCGGTTCTTGCACAAACGGTCGGTTGGATGATTTAGAAGTAGCAGCGAAAATATTAAAAGGTAAAAAAGTTGCCAAGGATGTACGGATGTTAGTATTTCCAGCATCGTGGAGAATTTATAGAGAAGCTCTCAAACGAGGTTACATCGCTGAACTAATGGACGCAGGAGCCGTTATAATGAATTCCAATTGTGGATGTTGTCTCGGTGTTCATCAGGGCGCGTTAGCGGATGGCGACATCTCACTCTCTACAACTAATAGAAACTTTAAAGGCCGACAGGGAAATCCAAATTCAGAAGTTTATCTTTGCTCAGCCGCGGTTGCCGCAGCAAGTGCAATCACAGGAATTATAACAGATCCGAGAGGAGTAAATTAATATGTCACATCATACATCAAAAGTTGTAGCAATACTACCAAACGATATCTCAACAGACATCATTTATCCCGGCAGATTCATGGCAACGGTACTCCCAACCGAAACACCGCAATACTGTTTTGCCGATATGGTGGAACTAAATAAGCGATTGAAGAACAAAGAAATTCCACAAGGCAGTGTGATAGTTGCGGGGACAAATTTCGGATGCGGGTCATCGCGTGAACAAGCAGTATCAACAATTAAAGGATACGAGATCGTTATTGTTGCGAAGGGATTTGCTCGAATATTTTTGCAGAATTCTGTAAACCTCGGTTTAAAAACTGTTATTTGCCCGGCAATCGAAGCATCTGAAGGTGACGAGTTGGAAGTTCTTCCCGATAAAGTTGTAAATCACACCAAAGGCAAATCATTCCCGGTTGAACCGTTGCCAAAAGCCCGGCAAGCGATAGTAGACGCGGGTGGATTGATTGCATACACAAAAAAAAGGTTGTTAGAAAAATATCCAAATCGATAGTTTGAAATTATTGAATGGAGCTTTGTGAGCTTTCCGAACTAAGCGAAACGTGAAGTCTTAGACGTATGGTGAGCCTGTCGAACCAAACGGTATTGCTAATGGTCAATGGTGATTGGTTAATTGACAATTTACAATTAGCTATAGTTCGATAATCTCCCTATGTAACGATGACGCTAAACGAAAGAAGTCCGCTGAAGCGGACTAAATATCCCCAGACCGATTCATCGGTCTTTTTTTTATCAGCGTATCCATTTATGGATATGCGAGATTCAAACCTCCACCACATGCGGAGCTTTTACAGGTTGCCGCTGAATTGGTTCTTTGCGTGCTCTCTTCTCGAATTCATTCCTGAATTTTTTAATCACACTTTGCACAGGCCAAGCGGCAGCATCGCCGAGAGCACAAACAGTGTTACCCTCAATATTGTTGGCTACATCGAGGAGCAAATCAACATCACTCATAGTTCCGTTCCCGTTAAGGAATCTCTCTAAAATCTTTTCCATCCAACCGCAACCTTCGCGGCAAGGAGTGCATTGTCCGCAAGATTCATGGTGATAAAAATGAACAAGTCGTTTTAAAACTTTCAGGACATCTGTATCCTCATCCAACACAATTACACCACCTGTGCCGATAGCAGAACCGGCAGCTTTGAGCGATTCTAAATCCATCCGAACTCCATCTAACTCATCACTCAATAACCACGGCACAGAAGAACCACCGGGAATTACGGCTTTTAGTTTTTTACCGTCTTTGATTCCACCGGAAAATTTGTAAATTAAATCTGTGAGTAGTACACTCGTTGGAAGTTCATAAACTCCGGGTTTGTTGACGTGACCGCTAATTCCAAATAAAATGGTACCAGGATGTCTCGAGTCGCCGATTTTTGAAAACCACTCTCCTCCATTCAAAATAATAGATGGTATGCACGAAAGAGTTTCAATATTATTTACGTTCGTCGGATTACCCCACAGTCCTGATTGAGCCGGGAATGGTGGCTTGACACGCGGGTAGCCACGCTCGCCTTCGATTGAATTCATTAGCGAAGATTCTTCGCCGCAAATATAAGCACCCGCTCCCCGATGAATGTAAATATCGGTGCTATAATTTTTTCCTAAAATATTTTTCCCAATGTAATTTTTGTCGTAAGCTTCATCAATTGCTTGTTGAAGTATATCTATCCACTTTTTGTATTCACCCCGAATGTAAACATAGGTTGCATTAATTCCCATAGCATAACTTGCTATCAAGCATCCTTCTATAAAAAGGTGAGGATTGAATTCAAAAATTTGTCTGTCTTTAAAAGTTCCGGGTTCTCCTTCATCGCCATTAGCACAAAGGTATTTTGGCTTCTCGTTCGATTTGGGCATAAAACTCCACTTCAATCCGGTCGGGAAAGCAGCTCCTCCGCGACCGCGTAATCCGGATTTTTTAACTTCATCTATCACCTCGTCGGGCTTCATTTCAAATATTTTCCTCAAAGCCGCATAGCCGTTGTGCTGTTGGTAAATTTCGAGTCTGTGGAGATTAAGAATCTCGGGAAGTAATATCTTTATGGTAGATTCTGACATAGTATTATTTTAGTTTTGAAATAATATCATCTATTTTTTCGAGTGTGAGATTTTCAAAATAATCATTATTAATTTGCATTGCCGGGGCGGTTCCGCAGGAACCTAAACACTCAACTTCGGAAATTGTAAAATTTCCATCTTTACTAATCTCGCCTTTTGAAACATCTAACTTCTTGCATAAATGGGCTACAAGTTTTTCGGAACCCAAGAGCTGACACGAAATATTTGTGCACACTTGAATATGAAATTTTCCCACCGGCTTTTTATTATACATCGTGTAAAATGAAGCAACTCCATAAACATGATTGTATGGAATGTTCAGCAATACGGAAATGTATTTCATAAACGCTTCCGAGACCCATCCGAATTGTTCTTGAGCCATCCACAATGCCGGCAGTGTTAACGACTTAGTGTTCGGATATCGTCCTTTTAATGTTTCTACCTTTTTTAAATTTTCTTCTGTCAACATTTTACTTGTCTGCTTCTCCCATAACCGGGTCGATGCTGCCGATAATAGCTACAACATCCGAGATAAGATGTCCTTTTAACAAAACCGGTAATGCTTGTATATTTATAAATGAAGGTGAATGAATTTTTAAACGCCACGGTGCACCCTCTCCGAGACTTGATATATAAAATCCTAATTCACCTTTTGAATTTTCAATCGCTTGATAAACTTCACCGACGGGCGGATTGATTCCAAAATTTATCAGCATGAAATCGTGTATAAGTTCTTCCATCTTTCCGTAGATACGTTCTTTCGAGGGCAAAACTTTTTTTGGTAGTGCCGCATTAACAGGACCCTTTGGAATTTTTTCAAGTGCCTGACGAATTATTTTAACACTCTGTTTCATTTCTTCCATACGAATATAAAACCGTGCTATGGCATCGCCATCGTCGTAAGTCGGAATATCAAAATCGAATTCATCGTAAATGAGATACGGTTCGTCTCGACGTAAGTCGTGAGCCACACCCGATGCCCGAAGATTCGGACCAGTTAAGCCCATAGCGATTGCGTCGTGTTTTGAAATTACTCCTACACCTTCGCATCTTTGTATAAAGATACGGTTTTTAAAAAGTAAACCTTCGACATCTTTTATTTTTTCGGGGAATTGATCAAGGAAATTTTTCAGCATTGCAATGGCTTCATCCGACATATCCTGAGCCAACCCGCCGATGCGTGTGAAACTTGTTGTGAACCGAACTCCGGTAAAAACATCCTGTATATCCTGAAGTTTTTCCCTTTCTCTGAAGCCCCACAACAAAACTGTAAGCGCCCCCACATCCATTGCAGTTGAACCCATTGCAACAAGATGGGACATAATGCGAGCCATTTCGGCAATGATAACTCGGATAAACTGGGCTCTTCGTGGAACCTTGATGCCGGCTAATTTTTCGACTGCTAAAACATAAGCAACATTGTTCGCTAAAGGCGAAAGATAATCTAACCTGTCGGTATGCGGTATGTATTCGTGGTAAGTCATATTTTCCGCGAGTTTTTCGTAACCGCGGTGTAGATAACCAACTTCCGGAACTGTTCCGAGAATGGTTTCTCCATTTAAACGAATCAGTAAACGTAAAACGCCGTGTGTAGCCGGATGTTGAGGCCCCATATTCAAGATCATATCATTCTCAAGAGGGTCATCAAAATATACACTTACATCCTGATTCTCGAGTGCTTGCAGTATTTTACTTTTTGTATTCATAGTTTAAAAAAATTATTTTCGTGGAAGAGGAATTGAACCGGGTATGCCCATTAATGGGAACTCTTTTCTTAGCGGGAAATACTCAAAATCCTCAGGCATATAAATTCTTCGCAAATCAGGATGACCATCGAATATAATTCCGAAAAAATCATAAACCTCTCGCTCGGGCCAATTAGCTCCGGGCCATATATCAACAACAGAAGGGATATTCAAATCCGTTTCTTGCAATTTTGTTTTTAATAAAAATCGAAAATTATTTTTTATTGAATAAAGATTATATACTAACTCGAATCTAAAGTCTGCCCTTTGATAATCAACGCCAATTACATCTTTGCACATATCGAAATAGAGATCGAAATCGCCCCGTAGGAAAGTACAAATTTCTTTTATCTTTTCCTTTGCAACTGTAATGGTGAGAGTTCCCTGAAACTCGACTACAGATTCGATACTCATTCCGTAGTTCTCCTTTAATTTTTCAATTAGTTTTTGTTTGATCTTTTCCATTGTCAGTTTTGGATAATAATTTTTTGAGAATCGCCCGGTTTTTCGTTTCGTGCAATTTTTTTCTGTAATTCGATAAGGGCATTTAAAACATTCTCAGGACGCGGTGGGCAACCGGCGACATAAATATCTACCGGTATAAATAAATCGATACCTTGAACAACAGAGTATGACCTGTACATACCGCCCGAAGAAGCACAAGCCCCCATCGACATAACCCATTTGGGTTCGGGCATTTGGTCGTATATTTTTCTCACAACTTTTGCCATTTTATAAGTTACTGTTCCTGCTACAATCATTAAATCGGATTGACGCGGCGAAAAGCGGAACACTTCCGAACCAAAACGGGAAACGTCAAATCGTGGTCCGGCAAACGACATCATCTCTATAGCGCAACACGAAATTCCCATCGGCATAGGCCATAACGAATTTTTACGTGACCAATTTAACAATGTATCTAATTTTGTTGTAAAAAAACCATCTTTATCCATTAGTCCCATTTCAAGGCACCTTTCTTCCAAATGTAATAATACCCAAGCATCAAAATAAAAAGAAATACAAACATCTCAATAAATCCAAAAAGTCCTAACTGGCGGAAGTTAACTGCCCAAGGATACATGAAGACAATTTCGATGTCGAATATTATGAACAACATAGCGACAAGGAAAAATTTTACTGAAAAACGTTCGTGGGCTGTTCGCACCGGCTCCATTCCGCTCTCGTAAGTTGTTTGTTTTTCTTCGGTAGGTTTTTTAGGACCGAACCATTCGTTCACTCTCGTCATCACTAGTGCAAAGATAGTAGCAAACGTGAGGATTATTGCCAAAGGTATGTAATTATCCATCATTTTGAGTTTTCTAATAATTTGCTTCAAATTTATTGAAATTAAATTAGAAAATCAAACTTTTAAGTTTGAATCCTATCGAATTTCATTGCATCCAATTAAGTGAATTCAAAAAACCAAAAGAAAGGATTCAAAAAATGACTAAAAATATAGGAAGTATAGATAGAGTTTTAAGACTCATATTAGGTTTAGTATTATTAGGTTTGTATTTCTTCGGTCCACAAACAACCTGGGGACTCTTAGGTATTATTCCAATTATCACCGCTTTAATCGGTTGGTGCCCGGTTTATGTACCATTTAAAATATCAACAATCAAAAAATTAAATGAAAAAAAAGAAAGTAAATAATATGAATAAAAATATTTTAACAGCAACAGATCAAAATTTTCAAAAAGAAGTTTTACAATCTGAATTACCGGTGCTTGTAGATTTCTGGGCGCCGTGGTGTGGACCCTGCCGTATGGTAGCTCCCATGGTCGAACAATTAGCCGATGAGTATGCGGGCAAATTTAAAGTTGCCAAATTGAACACTGATGAAAATAATGCAGTAGCGTCTAATTATGGAATTATGAGTATTCCAACTTTAGGAATATTTATGAACGGCAAATTAGTCGATGGTGTTGTGGGCTCTGTCCCTAAACATGTGTTAGCCGGTAAATTAGATGAGTATGTAACAAAAGCTAAAACAGCTGCCAACTAAATGGAGTTCATTATGCACAATCAAAACAAACAGAACGGCCAGCTTCATTTACACCGGCGACGAAACTTTTCCCCTGCTCAAGAATTACTGCATCGGCTATATCCGGATTTGCCCGATTATAATTATGCTGATAGAGTCGAGAAAAAAAATGATGCCGATTGGATCCCCGATGTTGATATATCGGAAAACAGTAATTCACTCGATATTAATATAGATTTACCCGGCGTAGAAAAAGAACAGATCAGTTTAAAAATTGAAAATAGCGTACTTGTTCTACAAGGTGAACGGCATTCAGAATTTACCAGCAAATCTGATCGGAATTATTGCTGCGAACGAAAATATGGTAAGTTCATTCGATACATCGAACTCCCTGAATCCTTAAATTTGGATAGCGTGAACTCCGAATTCAAAAACGGAGTTTTAAAAATTGCATTCACAAAAATATTAACAAATAAAAACAAGAATATTGATATTTTATAATTATGAATATTTTTGTAAATTGATAACGGAATAATATGACAATCATAAAAGAAAAAGATCGACAAGAAATTAAAAAGAGGTTCGAAGAACTCGAAGGTAACGTTAGGTTATTGTTCTTCACACAAGAATTGGAGTGCCAATTCTGCCGCGAGACCGGACAGTTGCTTAGCGAGGTTGCGGAGTTATCCGATAAAATAAAACTCGAAACATACAATCTCGTTACCGACAGAGCGATTGCTGATAAATATAGCATAACCAAAATACCGGCAACAGTTGTGATGAGCGACGAAAAAGATTACGGCATTCGTTATTTCGGTATTCCATCGGGTTACGAGTTTGCTTCTCTATTAGAATCTATAGAAATGGTTTCGACTGGTAAAACACAGTTGAGCGAAGGAGTAATAGAAAAAGTAAAACAAATCGACAAGCCGGTGCATATTCAAGTTTTCGTAACGCCGACTTGTCCCTACTGCCCCCCCGCTGTTCTTATGGGGCATGCATTAGCTCTGTTGAACGATAATATCAAAGCCGAAATGATAGAAGCTACTGAATTCCCTGAGTTAGCGAACAAGTATAATGTTCGTGGTGTCCCACGAATTGTAGTTAACGAAGACCAACACTTCGAGGGTGCACTCTCCGAACAGCAATACCTTGAAGAAATTTTACAGGTAGTTGAATCACATTCATTACAAAACTAATAGGAATAATAAAAATGAAATCAATTTTTGCTTATATAATATTAACTGTCTTGCTCATTTCCTTTACAGCATTTTCAAACAACAAAATTGCACCGAATTTTAATCTAACCGATTTGAACGGCAAGCAAGTGAAATTATCCGATTATAAAGGTAAAGTCGTGTTTTTAAATTTCTGGGCAACGTGGTGTCCACCCTGCAAAAAAGAAATCCCTGATTTCATCGAGTTGCAAAAGAAATATTCGAACCAAGAGTTCACTTTCATCGGCATAGCCCTTGACGATTACCAAAGCGTTGTTCGTTTTGTAAAAGATAATAAAATTAACTATCCTGTTGTTATTGGAGACGAAGCATTAGTCAAACAATACGGCAACATTCGTGGTATTCCGACTTCTTTTTTAGTTGGCAAAGATGGAAAAATAGTACAGCGTTACGAAGGTTTTCGGACGAAGGAAGTATTCGAAAAAGATATTAAATTTCAAATTCAAAAATAAAAATCACTAACTAATAATTTAACTTATGGAATCAGTAGGTATTTTTACAGCTTTTCTTTTCGGACTCCTCTCGTTCGCTTCACCCTGTGTGCTGCCGATTATTCCGGGATATCTTTCTTTTATTTCCGGGCTTTCTCTCGATCAGATGCAGTCGGGAAACAAAAAAGAGAACATGAAAAAGATTTTAACCAACTCGGTTTTTTTCGTTCTTGGCTTTTCAACAGTCTTCATTGCACTTGGTGCCTCGGCTACATTCATCGGACAATTTCTGTTATCTAATTTAGATATAGCAGGCAAAATAGCAGGCGTTTTTTTGATACTTTTAGGCATTCATCTTACCGGAATATTTAAATTAAAATTCCTTCAATTCGAAAAGCGTATTCATACAAATAAAAAATCCTTTGGTGTCATCGGGTCGTTCCTGGTTGGATTAGCTTTCGCATTTGGTTGGACTCCTTGCATAGGTCCGATACTAGCCGGCATTTTAACTATTGCAAGTCAGCAGGAAACTGTATATCAGGGAATCGGATTATTAACTGCATATTCACTCGGATTGGGGATTCCGTTTTTAATTGCTGCCCTCAGTATAAATGCATTCTTTTCAGTTTTTCACAAGGTTAAACGTTACTTCCGTGTTATTGAAATCGTGAGTGGTGGTTTGTTAGTGTTGGTTGGAATTCTGATGGTAACCGGTTCGTTAGCTGTTATTGCGAGTTACTTAACACGGTGGCTGCCGTTCTTAGGTGATCTCGGATGATTGCATACGGAATAATTGGAGCAGCGGTTGGTGCAGCGGCAGGTTTTTTTATCGGAAAATATTTTAGTAAGATTGGCGGTTTCTGTCCAATACTTTGTAAACCAAAAGTAAGTACAATTTATTTTGCAGTAATTGGTTTTCTAATAGGATATAAATAAACAAAAAGAGAGAAACACAATGGCAACCAAAAAAGCTATCGTAAAAAACATTCAAGGTGTAACCTTTTTAGGCAAAGCCGATTCAAACCACTGGGTAACTATGGATGGTCCCGAAGATTTCGGCGGAAGTAATGCCGGAACACGTCCTAAGGAGTTAATCCTGCTTGCGCTCGGTGGGTGCACCGGAAGCGATGTAGCAGCAATTTTACGGAAAAAACGAACTAACCTGAAAAATTTTTTTATGAACATCGAAGCTGAAGTATCGGATGAGCATCCACAGGTTTACACAAAGATTAATTTAGAATATGTTTTTGAAGGCAAAGCGATTGAGCCGAAAGATGTTGAACGTGCTATCGAGCTTTCGCTTTCAAAATACTGTTCCGTTACTCACATGCTTCGTAAGTCAGTAGAAATTAACCATACTTATAAAATTGTAGAACTAACAGATTGATAAAGATAAAAAAGAATATTTCTATAGAAGAATTAGTAATATTACTCCCAGAATCGGTCAGTTATTTGATGCGTAAGGGAATAAAATGTTTAGCATGCGGTGATCCGATTTGGAGGACTTTAGAATCTGCTTCGAAGGAAAAAGGTTTCAACGAACAAGCGATAGAAGAATTTGTAAAAGATTTAAATAATTTAAAAGCAATTAAAGTTAAAAATTAAAAATACAGAAGAAGGAATTCATTCAATGCCAGTTTACGATTACAGGTGTACAAAATGCGAAAAGACTTACGATATTTTTCATAAAGGTTCCGAAATACTCGATAACGTCGTTTGCCCGAAATGCAGCAGCACGGAATTTAAAAAATTATTTTCTGCCCCAATGGTAAAAATGGGTTCTTCCGATTCTTCGTGCGACACTTGTCCAGCTGATTCAGCTCCTTCGTACGGCGGTTGCTCAAGCGGAATGTGCGGATTGTAAGAATTAAGATGAAAAAATTAATTCAAAATTTGAAGGCTAATACATGGCTATTGCGAATCGGACTTCCCGTTCTCGGTGCACTCGGTGGTTATGCTTATTATCATTTCATCGGCTGTTACTCAGGAACTTGTCCGATTACAAGCAATCCATTAATTAGTACACTTTATGGTGGGGTTGTCGGTTTACTTTTTATACCACGCAAGAAAAAGCAACAGCCAATATAAAAAATGGATATTGTTTTAATAATCGTTGTAAACATTGTTTTACTTTTTATAGTTTTACAATTTCTTATGATACGTAAATCTAAATCGCAAAAAGGAAAGCTCATCGACAATGTTGACGGAGTGATCGGAGAAGCTATTAGCAAACATCAAAATCTATTAATTTATTTTTGGGGTCCCGGTTGCGCGGCTTGTCGACCCCAAACTAAAATTATTGATGACCTAAGACGAACGAATGATAACATACTCTCTTTTGATATTGCGAAGGAGCTAACCACTACGCGTAAATTAGGTATTATGGCAACTCCAACAATCTTAGTTATAAAAGATAAAGTAATCGAAGAAGTGTTGATTGGGGCTCAAAAAGCTGAGAAACTGCGAAAGTATTTATAATGGAATAGTGGATGAGTATGCAATTAGGAATTACAAAACAAGTAGATTTATCGTTTGATGAAGCGATTAAGAAGGTTACTGATGAATTGCAGAAGGAAGGATTCGGTGTTCTAACAACGATCGATGTTAAAGAAACAATTCAACAAAAGCTCAATCTAAATTTCCGGAAATATACAATCCTTGGTGCATGCAATCCTACCTTTGCGCATCAAGCTCTTGAAATTGATGACAGCATCGGATTGCTGTTACCTTGCAATATAGTTATTCAAGAAAAATCGGGTAAAACCGAAATCTCGATATTCAATCCCTCGCTTATCACAAACTTTTTTCAGGACGATCATTTTGAAAAAATGTCAGTAGAATTACGGGGACTGATCAACAGAGTTCTTCAGCACTTATGATATTCTTAATGTAGGCAGATCAGCTTGCTCGTCTTTGGCTGGTTTTCTCGACCGATAAAACGGGAGCCGATTCTCTCTACGAGAACGTAGTCCGTCCACCTACGAATACTATCTAATCCGATAGTAACCCATCCTAGCACGACCGATTCGGATTTGTTCCACAATCCACATCTCGGGAATGTATCTTGAACTTGGAAGCCGATTTCCATTATTGTCTGTTTCATCCCATGTAAAAAAACTATTGTACTGTCAACTTTTTTAAACGACAGTAAACCCTGCAGGATTAATGACTACCTCATCCTTATTGATTATAAGTATTTTGGCTGGCATCGATGATTATAGAAATTTCAGGATTCTCTGATAGTGGCGAAACAACTAAATCCGTTTTCTTGCAGATTGTAACCCAGAGTGCAAATAAGCAGACAAATTAAAAATTATAAATAATCATTAGCCGATTAAATATTGGATTTAAATCGGTTTGTTGTATTCCAGCAAAACCGGAGAACAACAAATGATTTTGGCTCCCATAATTAAAATTATAAATCAAATTAAAATTATCAAAGTTATATTCTAATCCTGTCGTTATAGTCGGAATAAAAGTACTATGTGAAGGTTTAATATAATATTTTACGGTATCATACTTACCTTCATAATTACCTTGGTACTTGTAATATTCAAATCCAAATCGACATTGCAATTCGTCAGTTAGATTAACCTGAACACCCGATTTTAAACTCCAGTTCATAAATGTGTATTTAGATTTTTGATAATAAGAACCATACTCCTTTGGTTTATACTCATATATCAACCAAGCGGGTTCGATTGAAACTTCTGAAGCTAACATTATCACACCCGATTGGAAAATTCCACCAACTCCAAATTTTAGACTATATCCATCATAGGGGTCCATCTTTTTTTTATCTAAAGTGAATGTCCCGCCTATCAGGAGTGCATCATTTAATTTATGCTTATAGTCAGATTGGAATACCCAACCTTTTGTCATATCAAAAAATAATAATTCTCTTTCCGATTGATAAAAACTCAACAACAGAGACAATTTATCAACATCATTTATTTTCATGTTTAAACCTCCCCGAACGATCAAATCATCAGTTTTACTGTGTTCATCAGGGTTTACAAAGTTTGTGGATTTTTCTTTGAAGGTATTTTTATCCACTCCTAATCCAAATGAAACCCAATCGCTAAATTCGTACGACATAAAGGCAGCAAACGGATAACCCGTTTCTTTTGATTCAAATTTATAGACATTTCTCTGATAGCCTTCTTCAACCTGCTCCGATTTAAATTCGGTCGATTGATAAGATATCTTACCTCCGATTAAAAACCTATCAAGTCTAAATATCCCCCCGATTGGACTTGATAAATGTGTATAACGCTGTTCATTGTGTGTAATATTGTAAAGCGATGGAGACAGTCGCTGTTCAAACTCGTTCTTCACCAATGTATGCGAAAGAGATAAAATTGTAAGATTATTTTTGATGAGATTACTTTTGGCTGGATTTATGAAAACATCCCGAATCGGATCATCTACAATGAATGCCAGACGACCCATCCCATCAGACCTTGAATTAATATCGAATGTCGGTTTAATTTGTAGGAAGGGAAATAATGATAGCTCGATGAACTGGGCATTAAGAATGTTACTGACTAACATTAAATTTAGAAATAAAATAAACATACGTCGTTGCATAAATTACACCATTTTTGTTATTATAATTCGATTAGCGGTTTTATTCTTTTAATTATCTCATCGACAGTAACTCCAACTGGTTTGTTGTCGGTTAAAAAAGTTAAATCGGATTGTTGATAAAAAGGTTCTCTGGTTTCCATCAACATCTTTATTTTGTCCTTCAATTCAGAATCACGCAGCCACTTTCTGTCCTTATCCATAAATACCGGTCTGTCGGTTTTATAACGTAAACGTTTAAATATATTTTCCGAACCTGATTTTAGATAGAGCAGCAATCCGTTGGATTTTATAATCTTCAAATTTTTCGGATTAATAATTGTTCCCCCGCCCAAAGAAATTACATGACGCGGTAGTTTGCTTATTTCTGAAAGCACTTGTGTTTCTAATTCACGAAAATATGACTCGCCGAGTTCTGCAAATATTTCAGTTACTTTTTTACCCGATCTTGTCTCAATCTCTTTATCGATATCGGTATAAGCATAGCCCAAAGTATTTGCAACAATCAGACCGATTGTGCTTTTACCGCCAGCCATAAAGCCGGTAAAATAAATTAAATCTTTTTTAATTTGTACTTTCATCAAAAAGTAAAAACAATTCCTAATTCTACAATCATCCCATCAACATTAACTTGCGAAACGAACGACTTCTCATCAAAATCTGAAGCTACGAATTGATTAGTTGTTCTAAAATATAAATCGCGGAATTTAAGTTGCGACCGGAGAATAAAATAATCATAAACTGAATAGTCAATTCCACCTAATACATGGATGCCGAATCCGGATTTTTTATCAATCAAATGAGCTTTCAAATTATTTAAAGAATATTTTCTCTCTCCAAAATATAAGCCACCTCCGGTTCCCATAAAAATGGAAATATTCGAATTTGTAATTGGAATATAAAAATATCCGGATATCTCTACCGGAATCGCAGTGAAACAATCTTCAGTTTTTTGCAAATCGTTTTTTTGAGCTTTGCTGATGTAATCGACAGATAGTCCTAATTGAATTTTTGCACTCGACAAATTAACGCGGAAATCTACACCTCCCCCATAAATGTTTTCTATCAGAAGATGTTTACTTCGCAATATAAAATCGGATGCGTTGGGATATAAGTATATTTTGGATGAAGTAATATATAAACCCTTCAAAAATATTGAAGACTTATAATCTTTTGCATGGACATTTCCAGCGCAGAGTATCAGCAATAAACTTAGATATGCGATTCTTTTTTTCATCGATACTTTAAATAAAAAAAAGACCGACTAAAATTTTGTTATTAAACTCAATGTTAGTCGGTCTCATAATTTGTGTTTCTATTTATCTATCTGAAATATAAATCCCGGTTATCTTTTATCTCAGCATTCTTCCTTAATTGTTCCAACCATTCACTGAGGAATTGACTTTTCTTTGTCTGTAAAATTTGTGTTGATAGCATTTCCTTTTGAGCTTTATAGGCAGTCGAATCAATTTCAACACGCTCGGTCAGTTTTGCGATGTAATAACCACGTAATCCTTCGAAAGGCTTTGAAACCTCGTTCAGCTTCAACGATAGCAAACTTCCAATAAGCATCATATCCCTACCGATACCCGGAACTCCACCACCCGGTGTGAACTGTCCGGTTGATTGAATAACAAGGTCTGGATTCTGTTGAGTCAAATTACTCAATGGATCGCCGGACTGTAATTGTTTTCTGTAATCGCTTACTTTGTTTTTCAGCAGTTGCATTTTTTTATCACGAAGCACGCGAGGACGAATACTTTCTTTCAATTCTGCCAATGGTCGTATTCCCTCTCTCTTCACTTCGGAAATCATAAACACCCCGTACCCTTCAGTCAGAGGAAGCACATCGCTAATGGTTCTAAGTTTTTTCTCAAAAGCAAATCGATTTACTGAAGGATGATTTCCAATACCGGGTATTATTCCTTGTTCACCGAATGAAGGTGTTTCGATAATTTCATAATTTGCAACTTCGGCTTCTTTAATAAAATCGTTTTCTTCCGCTAAATATTTAAAATCCTGGGCGTTTTGGTAAATAGCACTGCGGGTTTCGGAACTTACACGAACTGGAATTGCGATGTCGGCAATTTTAAGTTCGCGCTTGCTTTTGCCTGTTACCTTAATAATATGATAACCAAATTGTGTTCGTACCAAACCTGTGATTTGGTTTATCAGAGTTTTATAACAAGCCTCTTCGAACTGTTTAACCATTCTTCCTTTACCGAACCAACCTAAGTCGCCACCCTTTACCGCTGAGCCCGGATCTTGCGAATACTTTTCAGCTAATTTTGCAAAATCTTCGCCTGAGCGAATTCTATTTAAAACATCTTTGGCTTCCGTTAAAACTTTAGCGCTGTCGGCACCCTGAATCGAAAATAAGATATGGCTTGCTTTTACAAAATCTTCGGTACCGGTTTTTTCTTCCAAGATTTTTATTAAATGATATCCATCGTGGTCAGCGAAAGGTTCCACGATGTCGCCCACTTTAGCTGAGAATATTTTATCGGCTTTTACAGGAGTTAGATCGGATGGTTTGTAAAAAATATCAGTAGTCTGGTTTTCGGTGTATGTACTGAGGAGGTCCATAAAATCAGCCCCCGCTGCTGCGCGGCGTAGAACGTCATCCAATTCGGCAACCACAGAGAGAGTATCTTTTGAGGAAGGCTTTTCGATAAACTTAACATATTTAAGTTTTCGAGTTGCTTCAACTTTATACTCGGTTGAATTTTCGTTATAAAATTTTTCAATATCTGAATCGGTAACGTTAGCTTCCTCATCAGTAACAAATTTATTTGGATCGAAGAAAATATATTCGGCTCCTAATTTCAAATTTTGTTCTGCGAACTTTTGGAAGATTTCCGATTCGGATACACGAACACCAGCCAAGATTATACTTTGAAGTTTTTCCTGCATCCTCTGCTTTTTCAGTCCTTCTTCTACACGTATCCAGATTTCCTTATTACGAGGATCGGAAATAGCTGATTCGTAAGCTGCACGGTTGAAATTTCCAACTGAGTCAACAAACTGACGGTGTAAGAATTCTGGTGGATTTTCGCCCTTTACCCAATCGATTATTTCTTGGTCAGGAACTTCAATTCCCAATCGTTGAATTTCTTCATCGATTAATGTTTGCGTAACCAGAGAGTTCCAAACCTCATCGCGTATTCGATTCAATTCGTTTTCATCAGGTTCTTTTCCGGTTTGAGTTTTCTGTTGTTCAGACCGTTCTCTTACGAGTTCAACGAACTCTTGATAATTAATATTTCGATTGTTGATTACCCCCACGTATTCTTGTCGTTGTGAAGATAGCCCGAGGTAATCCATACCCCATTCAAAGATGATGGTTAAAATGAAAGCGAAAACAAGAAAAATAATAATCGCTGGCATGTTATCGCGCATTCGAGTCATTAATGGCATATACTAAAATGTCTCCTTATAATGATATTATTGTTATTAAAAACGTATTAAATATATATCAAAAATTTGAGATAAGCAATAAGTTTTTTTATTGTTATTGACTTTTATGTAATATTCCGTTATATTTTCATCTCAAAAATTAACTATGAACCATAAAATCAACAAATATTAGTCTTATGGAGGTTTAGCTTTCGTGAAAAAAGAACGCGGTAAAATTATTATTATCATCGCCAGTATCCTAATCGCTTTGTATCTTTTATATCCCACTTATAAGGATTATAATTTTACAAAGCAATTAATAAGTTTGGCTGGCGAAGATAGTGTTAAATATCTTGAACAAAACGAACATGCTATTCGTGAAGCCCGAATGAAAAGAATCAAATTGGGTTTGGATCTTCAGGGTGGTATGCGCGTCGTTTTAGAAGTGAACATCCCTAAATTGCTTGAAGATTTGGCAAAAAATAAGGATGAAATTTTTAATACCATAATAAATGAAGTTCATGCTGAAACAAAAGTATCGGATCAACCAATTACAGGTATCCTGCTTCGTAAATTTGAGGAAAGAGGTATTCGGCTGAGCAGGTATTATGGCAGCATTCGGGATAATAACGAAGAAATCATATCAAAATTAGATGAAGAAGCCGTTAATGCAATAGATAGAGCCGTAGAAGTTGTTCGAAACCGAGTTGACCAATATGGTGTATCCGAACCTACCATCCAGAAACAAGCCGCTACAAGAATTATTGTTGAATTACCAGGTGTCAGTAAAGAATCCGAAGTCAGGCAGCTTCTCCAAGGAACAGCCTTACTCGAATTTAAATTACTTAAAGAACCTGAAATCGTCAATAGAGTTACTGAAACTATTGATAAATATTTGGCTGGTAAGCAAGTAGTTGATACGTTAGGGCAAGATACAGCCAAATTATCAGCTGTAAAAGATACAAACGATATTACCATACCGGAAACAGCCACACAAGCTGATGCCGATGCTGCCAAAGAACATCCATTCTTTTTCCTTGCACGACCTGACCCGCAAATACAGGGGGAGTTTTTTGTTGCTGAAGAAAATCGTGAAAAAGTAAATCGGATGTTCAAAAGACCCGAAATAAAAAAATTAATTCCGACAGATATGATTTTCCTCTGGTCAGCAAAGCATTCAATAATAGCTGAAGGAAAAAAATGGTATAAACTCTATCCTGTTAAAAAAGAAGCTGAATTGACTGGTGGTGTTATTGTGAATGCACGGGCGACTATCGATCCTAACTACAATACACCAGTTGTTAACATGGAAATGAATACTGAGGGTGCACGGGATTGGGCACGAATTACAGGAGCGAACATTCAGAAACGCATTGCAATCGTTCTTGATAACTCAGTATTTTCTGCACCCGTTGTACGCCAAAAAATAATTGGTGGTAATTCCCAAATTGAGGGAATGGACAATATCGAAGAAGCAAGGTTATTAGAAATTGTCTTAAAAGCTGGTGCGCTCCCCGCCCCTGTCGAAATTATTCAACAACAAACTGTTGGACCATCGCTAGGCCAGGACTCCATTAATAAAGGAATCGATTCATCATTGCTTGCTTTTGCACTCACAGTTTTGTTTATGATTATTTATTACAGCAAAGCCGGCTCGATAGCAGATTTTGCTTTGATGTTCAATGTAGTATTCGTTCTTGCTGTGTTAGCCGCTTTTCAGGGCACACTTACATTGCCCGGAATCGCGGGTATGATTTTAACAATGGCAATCGCAGTTGATTCTAATGTTCTAATATTCGAGCGAATCCGAGAAGAAGCAGTTACAGGTAAAACTTTAAGAGCTGCTATTGACGCAGGTTATAGCAAAGCCTGGACTGCCATTTTCGATTCGAACTTAACGACATTCTTCACGGGCGTTATTCTTTACAATTTCGGCAGCGGACCGATACAAGGTTTTGCGTTGACATTGATGATTGGTATAGCGGCCAGTTTATTTAGTGCTATAGTCATAACACGTGTAATATTTAATATAATGACTGAACGCAATTCAAACATCAGTTTTGGTTAATCAAACAGGATTTTTATTACTATGAGATTCTTAAAAAAAACAAATCTAAATTTCCTTAGTGTCAGAAAAACTTTTTATATAGCTTCTCTGACCCTTCTTTCTTTCGGAATAATTTCACTTTTTATAAAAGGAATCGATTTGGGTATCGATTTCCTCGGTGGAACAGAGTTAATTGTGCAGTTTCAAACTCCGGCAAAAATATCTGATATCCGTGAAGCCTTAAATAAAGAAGGTATTACACGAGCCGAAATAAAAATTTATGGCGACCCGCTTAACATTTTAATTAGAACACCTGTACACGAATTCGGCACGGTTGTAGGCGACAATATCAAGACAACTCTTGGAAAAAATTTCCCTGACAATCCAACTACGATTTTGGAAGAACAAAAGATCGGACCCAAAATCGGTGCAGAACTTCGCCGTGGTGCTATTTACGCAATTCTTGCATCGCTGATAGTAATGTTGATATACATCGGCTTCCGGTTTAAATTTATTTACGGTGTCGGTGCCGTTGTTGCTTTATTCCATGATGTTCTTATAACTTTGGGTATTATCTCCCTTCTCGATGGTATGACTCCCTTTTTAGATTTTGAAATAGATCAAAATATGGTTGCCGCATTCCTCACACTCGTTGGTCTTTCGGTCAACGATAGTGTAGTTATTTTCGACCGTATCAGGGAAAATTTGAAAATCTATAAAACAATGAGTCTGTTCGATGTAATAAATAAAAGTATAAATGATACACTCAGCCGTACCATTATTACATCGGGAACAATATTCATGGTACTATTTATCATTATGTTATTCGGTGGCGAAGTAACCCGCGGGTTCGCTTTCACACTTACAATCGGTATTGTAGTTGGTACTTACTCATCCATCTACATTGCAAGCGCCGTGGTTTACGAATGGTCTTTAAGAAAAAAACAAAGCTAATAATAAAATATGAAATTCAAAATCAAAGAAATCCAGTCTATTGCTATCATAAGTCTTGATGGTAATGTAATGGGTGGACCTGATTCAACAGTCCTGAATGATCTGCTCCATAAACTTATTGCTGATGGAAAGAAAAAAATAGTTTTAGATTTAAAAAACGTAAAGTTGATGAACAGTTCCGGTCTAGGAATGTTGATTGCTGCTATAACTACAATGCGTAATGCTTCAGGTGATTTAAAAATTGCAGCACCTTCAAAAAAAATCGAAAACCTGTTAATCATTACAAAACTTGTTAAAGTTTTCGAAATATTCAAAACGGTTAAACAAGCGGTTGAAAGCTACTCAAAATAAATTATCCTCTTGAATTTTTACTTGTTACAAACTCCGGTAGTGAACTTGTTTCCTATCGGAGTTTTTATTTTATTAAGGTCGTTATGAGCGTTCAAATAATTCTCGGTGCACAATGGGGCGACGAAGGTAAAGGAAAAATCGTTGACCTCCTCAGCCAAAATATAAACATCGTCGCGCGTTATCAAGGCGGCGCTAATGCAGGACATACAATCGTGCTGGATGATAAGCAACACGTTTTGCATCTTATCCCTTCTGGAATCTTCCATCCCAATGTAACCTGCGTAATCGGTAACGGTGTTGTAATTGACCCGATTGCGTTGTTGCACGAAATAACGCAACTTCAAAATTTAGGAATCAACATAACTAATCGGTTATTAATTAGCCATAATGCTCATCTAATAATGCCGTATCACAAACTGCTCGATAATTTGCACGAAAAAGGAGCTGATAAAATTGGAACTACCGGCAGGGGCATAGGTCCAGCATACATCGACAAAGCAACCCGCACAGGAATAAAAATAGTCGACCTTCTTGATCGCAAGATTTTTGAAATGAAATTAATCAAAAACATCGAAGTGTATAACAAACTTTTTGATCAGATTTATGGTGAAGCGAAATTAGATGTTGAAAAAATAGTTGCAGAATACGAAAATTTTGATAAAATAATTGATGAGTATGTTACCGATACAGCCCTCTACTTAAATAATGCTATAAAAGACGGTAAAAATATTTTAGCCGAGGGGGCTCAAGGTGCTTTGTTAGATATTGACCACGGAACTTATCCCTTCGTTACTTCCTCTAATCCTACAAGCGGCGGTGCTTGTACCGGACTTGGAATTCCGCCTACATCCATCAAATCAATCCTCGGTGTTGCAAAAGTTTACTGCACTCGTGTTGGCAATGGACCGTTCCCCACAGAACTCACAGATGAACTCGGCACTAAACTCCGCACTGTTGGTTCTGAATTCGGCGCCACTACCGGACGACCACGCCGCTGCGGCTGGTTCGATGCATTTGCTATGAAATATTCTGCAATGATAAACGGAATAGAAAAATTAGCGATTACAAAATTAGATGTACTTAGCGCTTTTGATGATATTTTTATTTGCACAGCTTACGAATACAACGGAAAGCGATTAAAAACTTTTCCCACCGATGTCATCTCGTTGGAATCTGTTAGACCAATTTACGAACGCTTCGACGGTTGGAAAACTGAGTTAGTGAATATTACTTCATTCACCGACTTGCCAGATAATGCTATAAAATACTTATCAGCTATAGAAATATTTACAGGTGTTGGCATTAACATCATATCGGTTGGTCCAAAAAGAAATCAAACTATAATTCTCGACAACTAAATATGGCAACACCCCGCTCCACGAACATTAAACTATCATTAGTAATTGCCGCCATCATACTTGTTGTGGCAACCATAATTTATACACAAATTATCGTCGATAAATTATTGGTGAAGGAACGTGAGATAGCCGACCTCTATGCAAAATCTCTGGAATACCTTGCTACGAGTCCTGATGCTCAAGCAGATTACAGTTTCGTTTTTAATGAGGTGATAAAAGCAATAGACTTCCCTATTATTTTATCCGATAATCAAAGATTTCCTATCCCTCCATACAAAATGAATATACGAAATATTCGGCTGGATACAACTCTATCGGAAATTGAACAAGAAATATTTCTCAAAAAACTAATCACCCGGTTTGACGAAACTAACGAACCGATTAAGGTGGCGCTTAACGATACAATCATTCTTCAGTACCTGCACTACGGCGAATCTCAAATAGTTACAGAACTGCGTTGGCTACCTTTTATCGAAATCGGTTTAGCCGGAATTTTTATCCTCCTCGGTTACGTCGGTTTTAGTTACATCAAACGAACTGAGCAAAGTAATATCTGGGTTGGTATGGCGAAAGAAACTGCTCATCAGCTCGGCACACCGTTGTCGAATGTTATGGGCTGGATGGAATTAATAAAACTAAATGCAGAGAAAAGTAATAAAGTTTTAGAGACAGTAAACGAGATGGAGAACGATTTAATTCGTCTCCAAAAAGTTACTGAACGTTTCTCGAAAATTGGCTCTAAACCAAACTTGAAATTAGAACCGCTGAACGAGCTAATAGAAAATGTTACTAATTATTTCCGGAAACGACTGCCACAGTTGCGCAAAAACATTGAAATATCAGTTAACCTGAACAAAAATGTCTCTGTAAATATTAATCGCGATCTGTTCGAATGGGTTCTTGAGAACCTCATCAAAAATTCTATCGACGCTATCGAACAAGGAGAGGGTAATATTTCAATTTCCATACAAGAAAAAAATAAGTATTTTTTTATTGATGTAAAAGATACAGGCAAAGGCATCGACCAAAAATTTAGAAAGGATATCTTCAGACCGGGTTACAGCACTAAAGAACGCGGATGGGGATTAGGATTGAGCCTCTCGAAAAGAATTATTGAGACCTACCATAAAGGAAGATTGATTTTACTAGAAAGTAAATTGGGAAAAGGAACAACTTTTCGGATAAAGCTGAATAAGTGAGCTAAGAGCGATGAGCAGCGAGCAATGAGTTGTGAGGGTTGAACATTAAAGCTGTGAAGAAATGGATAGTGGGAATATTGGATTGATGGAGTAATTATAACTTACCAAACGCTATTGACCATTGACAATTAAAATTGTTTTTATCGCCTAAATTCCGTTTATTTCATAAAATTATCTGAAGTTACGCAGAATTGACTTTTTGTCATGTTGAGCGAAGCGAAACATCTAAAAATAGCCTGAATTTGAGGTTTCAGATTCTTCACTTCGTTCAGAATGACTCTTTTGCGTAACTTCAGAAATTATTATAAATTTTAATGAGTTCAACTACAAATATCAAATCAACACCGCTGATGCGGCAGTACCAACAAGTAAAAGCAAGATACCCTGATACAATTTTACTATTTCGGATGGGAGATTTTTATGAAACTTTCGACGACGATGCAAAAGTTACATCAAAAATTTTAGGTATCACACTTACAAAACGAGGGAATGGAAATGCGGGAGAAACGCCCCTCGCCGGCTTCCCTTATCACGCCCTCGATAATTATTTACCAAAACTTCTCAAAGCCGGAAAACGAGTTGCAATCTGCGAACAATTAGAAGATCCAAAATTTGCAAAAGGGATTGTAAAACGGGATGTGATTGAAGTTGTAACACCAGGGGTTTCGTTCTCCGAAAAAATTTTAGAAACCAAGCAAAACAATTATTTAGCATCAGTTTATCTCCCTTCACCTTTAGCTACAAGCGATGATATAATCGGCTTTGCTTTCGTGGATGTATCTACGGCTGAATTCGGTGTCAGCGAGTTCCCACTCAAAAACTTAAAGGATCAGATTCAAACTTTCAATCCTGCTGAAATTTTAGTTCAAAAAAGAGACATCGACACAATCCAAAATATTCTTAAAGAAAGTTACAAAAGTATATTCACCAAATTGGATGATTGGATTTTTAATTATGATTACAGTTACGAGCTCCTCATCACACATCTTAAAACTCAATCGTTAAAAGGTTTTGGAATTGAAGGATCTCGCGTCGGAATCGTAGCAGCGGGCGCTGTTCTCAACTATCTTCAGGAAACTCAAAAAGCCAATCTTACACACATCAAGAAAATTTTCCCACACAACACAAGCGAGTATATAACTCTCGACCCATCGACTAAAAGAAATTTAGAAATCACCAAATCTATTGAAGGTAAAGAAGAGGGAACACTTTTCTGGGTTTTAGATAAAACAAAAACTCCCATGGGTGGACGCTTACTAAAAAGATGGATCATTCAACCATTGCTCAACATCAAACCGATACAAGAACGATTGGAAGCAGTGGGTGAATTGGTAAAATATTCGGACATGCTCCGTAAGGTTGGTGATGTTCTTCTAAATTTCGGAGATCTCGAACGTTTGATTGCAAAGGTTTGCACCGGACGTGCTAATCCTCGCGAAATGATTGCTCTAAAAAACAATTTAATGCAAGTCGTAAACCTTAAATCGGCTATTAATAAGGCAGAATGCCTGACACTTTCAGAGATTAGAGACGAGTTTGTAATCCTATCTGATTTGATTGATGATATTTCAAAAACAATTAACGATGAACCTCCCCTTTCGTTAGCTGATGGCGGTGTAATTAAGAAAGAATGTAATTCGAAATTAGATGAGTTAAGAGATATTACACTCAACGGTAAAAGTTGGATCGCCAATCTCCAATTAAAAGAGCGAGAGCGGACTGGAATTAATTCACTTAAGGTGGCTTTTAACAATGTGTTCGGCTATTACATTGAAGTTACTAATACACACAAAGATAAAATTCCTTCTGATTACATTCGTAAACAAACAATTTCAACCGGTGAACGATTTATTACTCCTGAGCTTAAAGAGTATGAAGAAAAGATTTTAAATGCTGAAGAAAAGATTGTCGCTCTCGAAACAGAAATATTTAACGAGCTACGTTTGAAAGCAGCCGATCAAGCTGCGGTAATACAAAAAAACGCTCAACTTGCAGCAACGATTGATGCGCTTGCCTCATTAGCTGAAACAGCAGTTGAACAAGAATACACATATCCTGAAATTGACGATGGAAACTTAATAAATATTATTGAAGGACGACATCCAGTAATTGAGCGACTGCTCCCGCCAGGCGATCAATACACCCCAAATGATACTTACTTGCTCAACGAGGAAAATCAGATTCTGATTATTACCGGGCCCAACATGAGCGGTAAGTCCAGCTACCTAAGGCAGGTTGGTCTAATTGTCTTGCTTGCACAGATTGGCAGCTTCGTCCCCGCAAAAAAAGCTCACATCGGGATTGTTGATAAAATCTATACGCGCGTAGGAGCCAGCGATAATATTGCTTCGGGCGAGAGTACTTTTTTAGTCGAAATGCACGAAGCGGCTCACATTGTGAATACCGCAACTCCAAGAAGTTTAATTCTTCTCGACGAAGTCGGAAGAGGGACAAGTACATTCGATGGAATCAGTATTGCTTGGGCTTTGACTGAACACTTACACAACCGGATAGGCGCGAAAACACTTTTCGCAACGCATTACCACGAGTTGAACGAGCTTGCTGATTTATTCCCGAGAATCAAAAATTATAAAGTCGATGTGCGTGAATATGGTGATAAAGTAATTTTCTTGCACAAAGTTACTCCTGGTTTCGCCGACCATTCGTATGGAATTCAAGTTGCGCAGATGGCTGGCTTGCCTGAGGAGGTAACAGATAGAGCAAAGAAGATTTTAAAAAACCTTGAAGGCTCTGAATTAATTTTACACGATGAAGGCAAAAGTGAAAGCGTGAAGGGACGCATCGCCCCCGCCGAAGTACAACTCACTTTGTTCGAGATGAAAGACGATAAAATAAGAGATGAAATAAAAAAAATTGATATAGATAAATTAACTCCTTTAGATGCCTTAAAAAAGTTAGCCGAGTTAAAAAAGAAAGTTACGTAGCATTAATGGCGATTAACAGATTAAATTATTTTTTTCTTTACACACTATGCTTGCTGCTCTCTGCTCTAAGCTCTTCGCTCCTTTATTCTCAACCTGCACAACAGCATGCCATTCTTGTAATCATTGATGGAGCGAGATATTCTGAAACACTTGGCGATCCCACAGGGCAGTATATTCCACGCATGAAACAACTCGCTACCCAATCCGCTGTTGTAGATACATTCCTCAACGACAGTGTAACAGTAACAAAGCGAGCGATCCCGGCAATCTGGTCGGGTTCGTGGAAAACTCCTCGCGATACAACTATCGGTGGTGTTGCAACCCAATATACTCTCGACCCAACTGTTTGGGAATATTTCAGAAAACACCGAAATCAGGATTCAACTAATGCGATGTATATACTTAAACAACTATCAGGACCTTGGCTGCCAAGCTACCATCCACAATACGGTCCTCAATATTGGCCCTGGTATATAATGCAAGACGGTTACTGGAGCGACCTCTTTGTATGGAATCTTGCAAAACAAAAACTAAATGCACATCATCCTATATTTTCTGTAATCTATTTCGCCGATGTTGACGCTGCCGGTCACTCGGGTGATTGGAACAACTACACGCGTAAAATAACAATTGCTGATAGCATTGTAGGAATGATTTGGGATTACGTTCAAAGCGATTCGATATTTAAAAACCAAACTACACTCTTTGTAACCAACGACCACGGTCGTCATCTCGATGGTGTTTCAACAGGGTTTGTAAGCCACGGCGATGGATGCTGGGGATGCAGAAGAATCCAATTACTCGCAATTGGCAGTGGAGCAAAGAAAGGAGTTTCCTCAACCAAACGTAGAATTCCCGATATCGTTCCTACTATCGGAGCTTTGTTAAATTTCACATCTCCATTTTCTACCGGCACTGCAATGACTGAAATTCTAAAGCCGATTATCTCAATCGATAAAAAATCCATTAACTTCGGAACTTTACCGTTTTCATCATCAAAAACGGATAGTATAATCGTCTATAATTCAGGAGGCAGCAGCTTGAACATTACCACCTCCACCCCATCGAGTTTTTCAATAAATCCGACAAGTACATCTATATTACCTCATACAAATCGAAAATTTTATATCACATTTTCTCCTACAAATTCCGACAGCATATCATCTTTCATTATAATCAATCACAACGATGAACATTTGAGAGATACAATCAGAGTATCGGGAAAAGGAACCCAACGCATCCCAGTTGCAGTCAATAAAGGATGGAACTTAATATCTTTGCCACTTTCAGTCGATAATGGTCGGATAAACTCGCTCTTTACGAATACAACTTCGTTTGCATTTTCATACGATGGGCAGTATATTCAAACCGATTCATTGAAAAAAGGAATCGGATATTGGTTGAAATTCGATTCAACAATGAACTTTAATATTACAGGAATTGAATTTTTAACTGGCACTATTGATGTTGCAGCAGGTTGGAATTTAATCGGCTCTGTGTCTCAGCCGATCTTAGTCTCTTCAATTCAGACAATTCCAGGTGAAATAATTTCTTCAAGTTTTTACGGATACGATAATTCGTATATTGATGTGAACACAATTTTACCCGGAAAAGGTTACTGGATAAAGGTAAACGCTACCGGTAAATTAATCTTGAAAGGTAATTAATTTGAATTATGTAGAAAGAATAAAAAGCAGCGGTGTGGTGGGTTGCGGCGGTGCGGGCTTTCCTGCTCACGTCAAGGCAGCATTAAAAGTTTAATATGTAATAGCAAATAAAGCTGAATGCGAATCACTTTTGGATAAAGATTTGGAATTAATGAAACATGAACCCGAAGTGGTTGTTGGTTGGCTGAATAATGATTTTTACTTACTTGCTCAAAAAAAGAAATAATCGCCTTTATAATTAATAAAATATCAATCAATATTAAGGAGTTTTATTTATGAAACATAACGGATTTCTTTTAGCCATGTTAAGCCTCCTCATTTATCACAATTCAAATGCTCAATATTACCAATACTATCTGAGTGACCCATATAGCACTTCGATAGTCTTTGATAATATCTTCACACTTCCAAAACCCACAGACTCATATCAATCGCAAAGAATGCGGACATTTTCTGAAGGCTCATTCGGTCTAATACTGGACGATTACTCAGACCATTTCCGCAATCCAGCATATTTGATAGAGGGTAATAAAAATGAAATTTTTGGTGATTTAGGATCTATTCAGGATAATGGTAAATTCTTTTTAGGGGGGTTTGTTCCAATTGTAGACAAATCATTAGGTATATCTATCAATCTTGAAGGTTTGAAAAAATACAAAAACACAACAGAATATAATTCTTCTAGTTTAGACCAAGATTATATAAATACATTTACAGAAGAAAACTCTCCCAAAAAATATGGGACAAGATTAAGTTTTTCAAGCCCTATCAGCTCTGAAGTAACTGCCGGTGTAAGCTATCATTTTTTAAAATTTGAAGCACGAACCCAGTCGAGTCAAATCAGAAATAATTCTTCCTCATCAAATTATTATGATTATATAAGATTATTAGATTTATCAAAATTTGGAACAATCCATAAAATTGATGCTGGAACATTATTAAATTTTACAAAATTTGTTTTGGATTTGAAAACAACGTTATTATTTTCATCACACCAATCCAAAAGTCAGGATGAAACAACAACTCGTTCATCATCTTTGATAGAATATTTTGCGAGGATCGGACCCACAGATATCGATACACGAGGCGGATTAATTTCAGCGTTACTAAGTTACACGTCTCCGGATAAAAGTCATTATCTCAGATTCTTGGTTCAGTCGGGCTATACCTCGTATGACATAAAAGGTATTTTAATCCAAATGGACACTGTTAGATATTTGCCTGGACCCGCTTATAAATATATTTTAAATAGTACACGCGAAGGAGATGGAACCGTTTTAGATATCAGAAGTGGTTGCAGCTATGAAAGAAATTTTTCTGAAACTTTTATGGCTTTTGGTGCTATTTCAGTGAATTATATTCTCCATAAAACAAATATTTCAGAAAATGGGAACCGTAGTTATATTGGTAACATTACAACTACAGAAAATATTTCAAAAACTCCATCAGAAACGACAGAAACTATAGACATTCGATTACCTATAGTTATCGAATATTATCATGGTGATTATGTAATTCTGCGAGGTGGGGTCGAACCAAAATATAGATCAGGTGAAACAATAAAATCTTTTCTGACTAGTGAAATTTACAACAATAGTGCTCTTACCTACGGGCATAAAAATGAAATAACACGTAATGAATTATCACTGACATTAAATTTCGGTGCAACTTTCAAACATAACGATTATGGTGCTGTAGATTTACTCTTTGGTAATGTTTTAACAGATACGAAATTCTGGTCAATATCTATAAGGTTATTTTTATAAGCACTATGTCACCCTGATTTTAAAATATTACTCGATGAAATTTATTATATTTAACCAACACTTAACTAACAGGATTAAAAATTGACATACATAGAAAGAATCAGATCGGCAGGCGTTGTCGGCTGCGGCGGTGCCGGATTTCCCGCCCACATCAAGGCTTCTTCCAAAGTTGAATATGTGATAGCAAATGGCGCCGAGTGTGAACCGCTCCTTCATAAAGATTTGGAATTAATGATACATGAACCTGAAGCGGTTGTGGGTGGACTGATCCAGTGGTTAGTTTCTACAGGTTCAAAAAAAGCAATCATTGGCGTAAAGCGAAAGCACGAAGAATCTCTTTCGGGTTTAAAGAAAGCGGCTGAAAATACAAACATCCAACTAAATTGGCTTGGCGATTTTTATCCCACCGGTGATGAGTATGTTCTGGTTTATGAAACAACAAAACGTTTAATTCCGCCACAAGGTATTCCATTAGATGTAGGTATCGTTGTAAATAATGTGGAAACATTACGTAACGCGTATCTGGCATCGGAAGGAATTCCGGTTACACACAAATACATTTCAGTTGTTGGGGCAGTAAATAAACCATCTACACTTTTAGTCCCTATCGGAATTAGTTTTGCGGAAGTAATCGCGGCGGCTGGTGGTGCTAATGTTTCCGACTTCGCCGTCTTCATCAGCGGTATTATGATGGGAACGCTCACAACCGATATGAGTTTACCTATTACAAAAACTTGCGCCGGACTTGTTGTTCTTCCTATGGAGCATCGACTTGTAAAACGTAAAAGTTTACCCGAGACCTCGATGCACCGAATCGGGAAATCAGCATGCGACCAGTGCAGTTACTGCACGGAGTTTTGTCCGCGTTACTTGCTTGGCTACGATGTTCAGCCACATAAAGTTATGCGAAGCCTCGGTTTTACTGTAACCGGCGAAGCATTATGGAATCAATATGCTCAGCTTTGCTGTGCTTGCGGCTTGTGCACGTTGTATGCCTGCCCTGAAGATTTATATCCAAAAGAAGCATGCGACCGTGCTAAATCGGATTTACGCGCTAAAGGAATGAAGTGGGAAGGCAAACGCGATGTTAAAGTCCACCCTCTTGGCGAAGGTCGCCGAACTCCTTTAAAACAACTCGTAAAAAAATTAGGTGTTGATCGCTACGATGGACCGGCACATTTTGAAGATGTGAAATTTTCACCTAATATTGTTCGCATACCTCTTTCACAGCACATCGGTTCACCCGCTTTGCCTATGGTCAATGTTGGAAAAGCAGTAAAGATAGGTGATGTAATTGGTGATATTCCGGATGGAAAATTAGGAGCACGTATTCACTCAAGCATCGACGGAGTTGTAACAAAGATTAATAGTGAAGTGGTGATTGAGAAGAAATGAGATGAGTGATTTTAGATTTATGATTTTGGATATAGAATTTATGGTTTTGAATTTTAATTTTAAATTTTGATATCATTTTTAACGAGGAACAAACTAAGCTCGAATATTAGTATGGTGAAAACAAAATCTATAATACCAGTAGGATTGATCGAACAACGAATCTTTATCATCAGAGGATTAAAGGTAATGATCGACCGTGACCTTGCAGACCTCTATGCAGTTGAAACAAAATATTTGAATCGTCAAGTTAAACGTAATAAAGACCGATTCCCAAGTGAATTCATGTTCAAGCTTACGAAAAAAGAACGAAACGAACTGGTGACAAATTGGCACCGGTTCGATACACTTAAGCATTCGTATGTTTTACCATACGCCTTTACAGAACATGGTGTTGCTATGCTCGCATCTGTGCTGAAAAGTGAACGGGCTATAAAGATGAGTATAATGATTGTAAAAGCATTTGTGCGACTGAGAGAGTTCCTTGCAACGCAACGAGAACTATCAAAGAAAATCCACATTCTTGAATCGAAAATTGATACACACGATAAGGAAATTCATTCGATAATCGAAGCAATACGCCAACTTCTCCAACCACCTGAAAAACCAAAAAGAGAGATTGGGTTTCGTATTTCAGAACCTAAAGTAATATACAGCACTCGAAGAAAGAACAAATAACTATTTACTCATATGCTTAGAGTAGTAGAGATTAAGAATAAAATTAGTAACGAACATAGAATAATAGGAATTTAATATGATAGAAATGAATGCAATAGGACTTGTAGAATTATCGAGTATCGCGGCTGGCTTCGAGGTAGCAGATACGATGCTCAAAACTTCGGAAGTAGAACTTCTCGTTATGCGAAGTATCTGCTCGGGAAAATTTATGGTCTTGGTTGGCGGCGACGTAGCAGCCGTTCGTGCAAGTGTTGAAGCCGGAGAACGAACTGGAGCCGGTTGTGTAGTGGATGCTATGGTAATACCCAATGTCCATAAATCGGTTTTCCCTGCAATCTCCGGTATGAGTCAGGTTGAAGTGCTTGAGGCGCTCGGTATCGTTGAGTCGTTTAGTGTTGCTTCACTTATCGAAGCGGCAGATGCATCAGCAAAAGCAGCGAATGTGAAGTTGATTGAAGTCCGACTTGCAATGGCATTAGGAGGCAAAGCGTTTGTGACAATGACAGGTGAGGTTGCTGCTGTCCGCTCGGCAGTTGAAGCGGGCGCTTCAGTATGTGCTAAACGCGGATTGTTGGTAAATAAAGTCGTTATAGCAAATCCGAAAAAGGAGTTGCTGAAAGAGATGATATGATTTGGGATTTAAGGAAAAAATCAGAAATCCGAAATCAGAAATCCGAAATTGAATAAATTCCCTCCACAAGTGTATCATATACAGAAGCTCAAATGACAGATACTGAAAAAGACGCAGAACTCATAACAAAAGCCCAAAAGGGCAACAAAGAAGCATACGGCGAAATTGTGAAGCTTTATATGAAACGCGCTTATTTTTCGGCGCTTTCAATCGTTGGTTCGCACGATGATGCTCTCGATTTATCTCAAGATGCTTTTATACGCGCATACAGGTCCATTAGAAATTTTGATACAACCAAAAAGTTTTACACTTGGTACTATAAAATTCTTCGCAACCTATGTTTGAATCATTTGAGAGATAAATCGAATCGTGCTAATAATTTTTCTGAAATACTTGAAGATCTAGAAAATATCAAAGATGAAAGTCAAAGTACTGATAAAATGATCGAACAAAACGAAAATAAAAAAATAGTTTGGGAAGCAATCTGGAAACTTACGCCCGAAGACCGCGAAATAATAACCGCAAAGGATATTCTAAATACGAGTTATGAAGATATCGCCGGTTTATTGCAAGTACCGACAGGAACCGTAATGTCGCGCCTTTACTACGCACGAAAGAGATTACGAAAAATAATCGAGGAGCTTCAATGAGCACCGAATTAAATCGCTTCCAAACATTGCTAAATAAAGCTTTAGACAATATGCTAACCGAAGCAGAGCAAGTCGAGTTCAACAGTTTATTAGCTTCATCAAATGAGTATCAAGAAGAGTGGCAATCAATTAAAAAGATAAAGGAGGTAACAAATAATATGAAATTTAAAAAACCGCCTGAAGAAGTGTGGGATAAATACTGGCTCGGTATATACTCGCGATTAGAAAGAGGAATTGCCTGGATATTGATTTCAATTGGAGCCATAATAGTTTTAATATATGGCGGCTTCAAAGCTGTCGAGTCAGTTATTCAAGATCCAACTTTAGCATGGTTTCTTAAGGCGGCAATCTTAATGTTAATAGCGGGCGGGGCAATTTTACTTATCTCCGTCATACGTGAACGAATATTTTTAAGAAAAACTGATAAATACAAGGAAATAATAAGATGATAGTAACAACTTCAAGCACCATAGCAGGAAAAAAGATTATTAAAACAATCGGTATAGTAAAAGGAAACACAGTCCGCGCGCGACATATCGGAAAAGATATCGTTGCACTGTTTAAGAATCTGGTCGGTGGTGAAATACAAGAATACACAAAACTACTCGCAGAATCGCGCGAACAATCAGTTGACAGAATGATATCCGAAGCTGAAAAATTAGGAGCGAATGCAATAGTTGATGCAAGATTCGGAACAAGTTATATAATGCAGAATGCGGCTGAAATTCTGGTTTTTGGAACGGCGGTGGTAGTAAAAGATGAATAGAATAATAATTGGTTTATTACTCATCCTTCCGTCTCTACTTCCATCACAAGAAAAAGAGATCGCAGGAAAATTTGTAAAACTTTTGTTTGATAACAAAATAGCAGAAGCCTACCAACTTTTCGATTCTACGGTTCAATCTAAAATTACAGTCGAACAACTCGGCAGTATTATACCGGGAATCGAGAAACAGTTTGGCAAATTTATTTCGGGTATTGATACTTTGGTAAATCCGTCAGCTAATGGAGAGAATGAACTGACGACATTCGACTTCGGCTGTAAATTCGAAAACGGATCGCTCAATTTCAAAATTGTTGTAAACAATAAGCAGGAAATATCCGGCTTCTGGATAACGCCTAAGACTGATAAAGTTGATTACAGAATTCCCGAATACGTTAATATTGCAAAATTCAAGGAAGTTGAGGTTGAGTTTGGTTTACCTGAATGGAGATTAAAAGGAACTCTCACTATCCCCCGACGGATAGAAAAACCTCCGGTTGTAATTTTGGTACACGGTTCCGGACCGAATGATAGAGACGAGACTATCGGACCAAACAAACCCTTCAAAGATTTAGCTTGGGGATTTGCTTCAAAAGGTGTTGCAGTTCTCCGCTACGATAAACGGACAAAACTGCATGGCAGTAAAATGAAGCCCGGAGATATCAACATCCAAGCTGAAGTTATAGATGATGTGCTTGAAGCTGTAAATTATTTAAACTCACGGGATGATGTAGATATAAGTAAAATCGTTGTAATCGGACATAGTTTGGGCGCCATGGTAGCACCGATGATTGCCTCGCAGTCGAAAACAATTTGCGGAATTGTAATGATGGCTGCTCCTACCCGCAAACTTGAGGATTTAGTTTTAGAACAGATGGAATACATTTATTCTTTGAAGGAAACAATCTCCGATGATGAACGGAGTTTTTTAACCGACCTGAAATTGAAAGTCGATAGTTTGAAAAATAATACCCTCCCCCCTTCAACCCCCTTAATAGGAATACCAGCAAGTTATTTTTACGATTTGGGAAAATACGCCCAAGTTAAAACTGCAAAAGGTTTGAAACTTCCGATATTAATTTTGCAAGGAGAAAGAGATTACCAAGTAACAACGGAAGATTTTAATACTTGGAAGAAAGAACTTTCCGACCATAAAAATGTAATGTTAAAGTCCTTTCCTAAACTCAATCACTTATTTATGACAGGCGAAGGGAAAGCCAAACCTGAAGAATACAATCTACCAAAATCAGTTGATATCGAAGTAATTCAAGACATTGTGGAGTGGGTGAATATAAGATGACATTGACCCCAAACTGATTTTATATTGCGTTCTTAGTCGCTAAGGTGTAAGAAAATAGAGTTATATTATTCAGTGAATAATATTTTACATATTAATTTGACTTTCAATATACGATCAGGCATTGCGTCACTAACTCGTTTGAAAAAGATTCTTGTGTTCGCTTAATTTCGCTTTCACAATATAATTGCTTTGTTACTATTGTGAAGCGAAACAAAATTACTCCATCACACGTAATAACCGTGTGTTAATAAGGAAAAAATGTATTAGGAACAACAAACAGTACTTTAATGAGGTTGCCTCTCAATGGGACAAGATGCGGAAAAGTTTCTTTTCAGAGTCACTTAGAGAAAAAGCTTTTGCAGTTGCGGGTGTCCAGCCATGCAAGCTTGCTGCAGATATTGGAGCAGGTTCAGGCTTCATCACAGAAGGGCTTATTCATAAAGGCTTGAAGGTAATTGCTGTTGACCAGTCCGAGGCAATGTTAGCAGAGGTGAGAAAAAAATTCGCCAGCATCGCTGAGGTTGATTACAGGTTGGGAGAGGCAGAAAGACTACCTATCTCAGATGAAAATGTTGATTTTGTGTTTGCCAACATGTATCTGCATCATGTCGAATTGCCAACGGAGGCAATAAAAGAAATGGTGCGAATTTTGAAGCCGGGCGGTAAACTTATTATTTCGGATTTAGATGAGCACACTTTCGAGTTTCTAAAATACGAACATCATGATCGCTGGATGGGTTTCAATAGAGAGGAGATTATGAGATGGTTTGCAGCAGCATGCCTAAAAAATGTTGCGGTAGATAATGTTGGTGAGAATTGTTGTGCGCAATCGAGTTGTAGGGACGAATATGCCCGCATTAGCATATTCGTGGCTTCAGGTGTGAAATGAATTGTCACACAACGTTATAACATTGTGTTGCCTAACCAGTCACTACTAATGACATCAAGTTGAAATAAGTTGGAAGCCGAGAGATATAGCTTTATTTTGTAACAGTCGAAGTTGTTGTTCTTTTGCGCCAGAGGCGCATCCACCTTTGGTGGAGAATATTTGCTGATAGAGTTCGATACCGTGTTCGACGAAGGCAAGCCCTTTGGTCATGATGCGATAATAGATTGAGTAAAATTTCTTCGTGCGGCTCTGTGAAAATACTTACACGAAGAAACACAAAGAAATACAAAGAGCCACAAAGCTAATAAAGCTTCGTGTAACTTCGTGAAATAAAAATAGAGGGCTTGGAGTTTAATGTCTGTTAGATAGAAGCAAACCGGATTATTTTGAAATGGAATGAAAACAAATAAACATACTAATTCTAACACACACACTACCGACTTGTCCGCCTCTGATGGATGTGTTAGACGGATTATCAAGCATTTTCACCCGCCGATCTTTATGGCGGGTTTATCCGCCTTTGGCGGAATAATTAATAGAGACTTCTGAAAAATTGATAAAAAGAGATATTTTTATTTTAAAATATTAATTTATGTATTATCTTAATACAAATAAAAAAATAGGATAAAAAATGTCAACCAGAAGCAACAAAATACATAATGTCGATTTATTCACTCAAACAGCAAACGAGAATTTTGAGAAACATATAAAAACCCAAAGCAAAGCGGCATTGACACTGATCGAACAAAAAGTTAACTGGGATAAACTGATTAGCCCGATACAGCAAAAGATCGAAAGTCTCAGGTCAGACGCTCCTGCCGGACGAAAACGTCATGAGCTAATAGTTATTGTCAAATGTTTCCTCTTG
>JASEGV010000026.1:0-28565 GCA_030017895.1 Bacteroidota bacterium
TGCATGCTCAAGGAGATATAAAATGACCCACTCGAGTACGCGAAGACCCATTATTTTAATATTGGAGTAACAGGCGATTTTTTAATTTAAACGGAATCTTCATATATTCACAGGGAATAAATGTTAAAATAATAGAGAGATTTAAAATGGCTAATATCGAATTTACCTGTGTCGAGAGATTCTTAAAATATGTTAAATACGATACTCAATCGTCAGAAGAATCAACAACCTACCCAAGCACCGAGAAGCAAAAAATATTGGGCGCCGAGCTGGTGAAGGAACTTGTTGAAATAGGTTTAAAAGACGCTGCGATGGACGAATACGGATATGTAACCGCAACACTGGAAGCCACTACAAATAAATCAGTTCCTGTCATCGGTTTGATATCGCACATGGATACCTCGCCCGATGTATCAGGTGAAAATGTAAAACCCATCATTCATAAAAATTATCGAGGCGGCGATATTGTCCTGCCGGGAGATAATTCAATTGTAATTACAGTTGAAGAAAATCCTGATTTAAAAAATCAAATAGGGAACGACATAATAACGACAGACGGTACCACACTATTGGGTGCCGACGATAAAGCCGGGATTGCCGAGGTTTTCGACGCAATCAGCCACTTAGTAAAACATCCTGAAATCAAGCACGGAAAAATCAAAATTTGTGTAACACCCGACGAAGAAGTTGGAACAGGCACTAAATATTTTGATGTAAAGAAATTTGGCGCCGATTATGCCTACACGGTCGATGGTGAACAGCGTGGCGAAATCGAGAACGAAACTTTCTGCGCCGACTCAGTTACATTAACAATAACCGGTCGAAACATTCATCCCGGTTATGCAAAAAATAAAATGGTGAACAGCGTAAAAATTGCCGCCGAGATAATTGAAAAACTTCCCAAAGATAAACTTTCACCAGAGACTACAGAGAAGCGGGAAGGTTATGTGCATCCTCATATCATAAATGGCGGAGTTGAGCAAACTGTTATCAAATATCTGATACGCGATTTCGAAGAAAGTGAATTGAAAGAAAAAGAAAATTACATTAGAAAAATTGCTGAAGAGGTTATGGTAAAATATCCGAAAGCAAAAATGGAATTTAAAGTGGATGAATCGTACAGAAATATGCGTTATATAATAGATAAACATCCACAGGTAATGGAGTATGCAAAAGAAGCAATAAAACGTGCTGGCGTTGAACCGATATTGAATATTATACGCGGTGGTACCGATGGTGCAAGGTTATGCTTTATGGGATTGCCAACACCAAATCTTTTTGCGGGGGGGCATTCGTTCCATTCAAAGCGGGAGTGGATTAGCATACAGGATATGCAGAAAGCAGTCGATTCTATTGTTAACCTTGTTCAGGTTTGGGAAGAAAAAAGTTAATTGTGCCAATTATCACATTAGAATTTAGAACCCATTTGCTGATTTTAGAAGAAAAAGAACGTTCCCGATTGTTTGCTGCCAGTTTTAGGTTGTAACAGATATAGAAAATATTTAAATTATACAAAAATTCGAATGCAAATTTCATAATATGTTGCTAAAAAAATCTCTAACAAAAATATTATTTACCCTGACACTTGCTACTCTTTTATTTTATCCCCCTTCGCTTTATTCTCAGGAAGCAACTCAAGATTTATATTTAATCTTAAACAAAGCTTACGAAGCAATTAACACCAACCCACAGGAAGCCATCTCATTATTTCAACAAGCATCATTGATTGATCCTACCAACGTCCGAATCAAAAAACAATTGGGTTATCTTTTTTTAGAGCAAGATAAAAAGAACGAAGCCATTGAACAGTTTGTTGCTGCTGACCGATTGACTCCATCCGATACAATCAAACTTCAGTTAGCATACTTATATAATTCTTTACAACAAAATGATGAGGCGCTTGTTTATTTCAGACAGTTAGAACAGTCAGACGATCCTGATATCAGAGAAAAATCGCAAGCCGCATTAATAGTTTTAGGCACTGATGAGGGATTACAAAAACACCCTTGGTGGGGCGAGGTTTACGCATCGCCTTATTATGATTCACGATTCGAAAGCATTTTTAGTTTTATACAAGTTCGCGAAGGTTATTCGATTGTTAGTAATAAGTTGGTTTCGGTGTATGGAAGTTTGGAAGTTTCGGGCGATACGAAATCGAAAAGCGGCAATACAGAACAGCCGCCAATTATTTTTTCAGATAATGCGGCGATAGTCGGATTAGGTTTAGTGTCGAATCCTTTAGCCGGTCTGAGAATATTTTTCCAAGGAGGTATCGGAATCGATTTGATAAAAAAAGGAAACTCATCTCGTGTGAAGAAAGATTTTCGTGCATTGATAACTTATGGCAATGGATTATATCCGGAAATTTCTACACCGGCTACGCTGCGATTTGGCTTTAAACCATTTGCGGATGTTTATGGTTCTTTCGGATATTATTTAAGATATTCAAATCTCATCGGTTTTAGTGCAGGGAAAGCAGGCGGCAGGATCGTCGAATGGAAAAAAAGCGCTCTCGATTTATACGCACGATTAGATATCGCACGTGATACGAAAAAGGAATTTTATAATAATTTGGTTGAGTGGGGAGGAGGGGTTCGCATAATTCCGCACCATACATTTGGCTTAAGTTTCCTTGCCGAATTCCACAGAGGTGCATACTGGAAAGTTGGTAACGAACCAATTCCGTATCCTTTGTATTACAATTCATACAGGTTATTCATAATTTTTGGGCGTTCGTTATGATTGATCTGATAATTTCGTTTTTCAGTTCAACATACGATTATTTATATATCTGTACTTTTGTCGTAGCAGTATTTCTATTACTCAGTGCGATAGATGATATCTTTGTAGATTTATATTATTGGTTCCATAGTTTTTTTGACAAGAAAAAATTTAAAAAATACCGCTATACTAAACCAGAAGAGATAGAGGGATTAGAGGAAAAGCATATTGCCATTTTTGTGCCCGCCTGGCACGAAGCAGATGTAATCGACAAGATGCTGATGAACGCATGCCGGACTATTCAATATACCAATTACGATTTTTTTGTAGGCGTTTACCCGAACGACCCCGATACAATAAAAAAAGTTGAAGAAGTAAGTGCGATATTTCCGAATGTGCATGCTATTGTAACTGAGAGGCCCGGACCGACCACGAAAGCCGATAACTTGAATCAAGTATTTCAAGGACTTATTAAATACGAAAACGTTTCAGGCAAACGCTACGATATTATTATTGGACACGATGCCGAGGATATTATCCATCCGATGTCGTTAAAATTACATAATTACTTTATCCCAGAATATGACATGGTTCAGGTGCCGGTTTTTCCGCTTCATGTTGAACATGCAAACATTATCCACTGGACTTATGCTGATGAATTTGCAGAAAATCATACGAAGGACTTAGTAGCCCGCGCTCATTTCAGTGGATTTGTACCTTCAGCCGGTGTGGGAACTGCCTATAACCGATGGCTGCTCGAATTCGTAGGAACATCGTTTGCAAAAAATATTTTTAGAGCTGCATCCCTTACCGAAGATTATGATATTGCTCTGCGTCTCGCACTCGGTCGTGCTAATTTATTATACGTTTACAAGCCTTTCGGAATTGATGTATCAACCCGGGCATATTTTCCACACTCACTGCGAGCAGCAGTCCGGCAAAGAGCACGTTGGTTAACAGGTATTTGTCTTGAATCATGGAGAAATGTTGGATGGGTCGGCGATGCTAAGTTCAGATTCACGCTCTATCGCGATCGCAAAGCTGTAATCACAAATTCGGTTAATTTTTTTGCTTATGTGGTCGTTTTCTATTTATTATTTTACGAATCAGCCCGTTGGGGTTTTGCAGCGGGGGCGCTACTTTCACCGATAGTTGTTAAAGGTACTTTACTCTGGGATTTGGTAGTAATTGATACTATGTTAATGTTATGGCGGCTTGCTCACCGTTTTATCACAACAAAACGCGTGTATGGTTTATGGGCGGCAACTTTGAGTATCATTCGCGTACCGCTGTCGAATATTATCAATTTTTCAGCTACTGCAAGGGCTTTGTATCTTTTTACAAAATCGGTTTTAAGAGGTAAACCTCTGAAGTGGGATAAAACTGCGCACACATTCCCACAAACCGAACATTCACCTCCTTCGGCTGAGCACGATTGATTTGTTATCAAATTTTTTTGTAAATTAATGATAAAGAAGGAAACTATTTATGGCTAAAACAAAAATATTATATGTAGATGATGAAGAGGCATTAAGAATATTAGTTAAGAGCCAACTTGTATTAGAGGGCTTTGATGTTGAAACTGCTGACGACGGCGACACAGCTTTAGAAATGTTGAAGAATAATAAATACGATTTGCTTCTATT
This sequence comes from Bacteroidota bacterium, assembly GCA_030017895.1. Lineage (NCBI taxonomy): Bacteria > Pseudomonadati > Bacteroidota > Bacteroidota bacterium. The sequence goes on from JASEGV010000026.1 coordinate 4,368, forward strand.
AGATATTCGAATGCCGCGTGTTGACGGAGTTGAAGTGTTAAAAACTTTAAAACAATCCGGTTCGCAAATCCGCATCATCATGCTTACTGCTGTTACTGAATTGAACAGCGCTATCGATGCCATAAAATTAGGGGCGAACGATTATATCACAAAGCCATACGATATCGAAGACCTCTTGGGTTGTATCACTCGTGTGTTATCGCGATGACGCGTAATCTGTATTCGATATTTTTTATTTTATTTCCATTTCCTTTTCGTCTGAATTTCCGCGTACTTCGGGATAATACATCAGCGATCCGACCGCAGGCATAACGTGATATTGACCGGGAATTTCAGCCCGTGCAATATACGAATAAGTGTGAATGCCGCTGCTGATGTTACGTGCAAAAAAAGCTGCCTTCTCATCTTTGATTTCACGCCACCACATCCAATCACCACGAACAATTTTCTCAAAACCCTCTCCACCCGTAATTTTATATCCACTCGCATCCTTGTTAACATCAACTAATTACGGAGCTGCCAAAATAATATTTTGCTTCGCTCGTGTCCGTAATTGCTTCACCTTTTGAATACTGTTTTTTATACTCCTAAACTTCGAATACTGCGGTAGTCGAAGCTCCTTCAATATCTGTTTGAATGTTGTAAACTCCGACTTACAATTCCTTTAAAAAATACTTCCTGATTCGGGCGATAAACCGGACGGTTGGTGTAAGTATAAATTACCATCCTTCTCTCCAATTACAATAAGATGCCGACTCGTCTTTAGTCGAATTTCCTTCGGCAAGCTTTTCGTTTAATTGATAAATAACTGAAGTTACGCAGAATTGACTTTTTGTCATGTTGAGCGAAGCGAAACATCTAAAAATAGCCTGAATTTGAGGTTTCAGATTCTTCACTTCGTTCAGAATGACTCTTTTGCGTAACTTCAGTAAATAATGTATTTCATTTTCAACCCCTGTAATTAATGTGGTGGCTTTTGTTCCAGAGATTCGCTTATGTCCGGAAATTTACTTCCTTTTCCAGCTTACACCCTCTTTTTTATCTTCGACAGTTATACCGATTTTACTCAAACCGTCTCTTATTTTATCCGAGAGCTGCCAGAGTTTTTGCGACCGGATTTCAGCACGCAGTTCGAGTATCAGGTTCACTAAATCGCTCTCAATCGAGACTTTCGCTTCAGTCTGGAAAGTTTCAGGAATTATTCCCAAAATAATTCCACCAAGTTTGTTGAATAACTGATGAGCTTTTTGCAGGTCGGCTGCTGTCATTTTTCCTTCAGCGAGATTGGCATTTATCTCACGGCTAAAATCAAATAATACAGCAATTGCCTGTGGCGTGTTAAAGTCGTCATCCATTGCCTCTAAAAATTTTCCTTTGAAACCATCGAAGTCAATATTAGTTTCGTTTCCCTTTGCTTTAGGTAGTTCATCTTTGATATTCCGGACTGTGTTATGAAGTTTATCAAGTCCCTTCTCAGCACCTTTTAGAGCTTCGTCGCTGAAATCGAGCGTGGATCTGTAATGACTTTGCAAGATAAAGAAGCGCACAACCAGAGGATGATATTTTTTGAAAGCATCTTTCAGGTTTATAACATTCCCGAGCGATTTTCCCATCTTCTGTCCATTCACAGTTACCATATTGTTGTGAATCCAATATCGCACGAAAGGTTTTCCGGTTACTGCCTCGCTTTGGGCAATCTCGCATTCGTGATGAGGGAATTGGTTTTCCAAACCACCACCGTGAATATCAAACGGCTGCCCCAAATATTTTGTTGACATAGCCGAGCATTCGAGATGCCATCCCGGATAACCTTTGCCCCACGGACTTTCCCATTGCATAATGTGTTCGGGTTCAGCTTTTTTCCACAGTGCAAAATCAGCCGGATGGTGTTTTTCAGGACTCACATCAACTCGTGCACCTGCAATCAATTCTTCCACCGATCTGCCTGAAAGTTTTCCGTATTCCGAAAACATTGAAACATCAAAATAAACCGAGCCATTAACTTCGTATGCAAATCCTTTTGACAGCAACTCTTTTACAATTTCGATCTGCTCAATTATATGTCCGCTTGCAATCGGACTAATATCAGGTCGCTGCACTCCGAGTGCATCCATATCTTCGAAATAACTTTGCGTGTATTTCTGCACAATTTCCATCGGATGAACTTTATCTATACGCGACTGTTTCTGGATTTTATCTTCACCCTCGTCGGCATCGTCTGTTAAATGACCAACATCTGTTATGTTCTGGATGTATAAAACTTTGTATCCGACAAATCGCAAGTAACGAACAATTACATCGAACGAAACATAACTTTTTGCGTGGCCAATATGCGAATGTCCGTAAACAGTTGGTCCGCAAACATAAATGCCGACTCTACCTTCATGTATCGGTTTGAATTCTTCTTTATGACGAGAAAGTGTGTTGTGGATTTTTATGGGCATAAATTTTTGTGTTTAATTTTAATTATCATCGAGCAATGCTTCGAAGATTATGAGTAAACGCTTATAAATCAGGTAACGAATTATCAAAAAGAAAGATTGTAAAAACGCAGCTAAAAACACTAAAATTATGAGGGACGGAACCCAATAAAATCCCTGATTTATGAAATCGTCCCATGGTTTAACAATAAGTGTTGCTAAAAAATAGCTGAAAATGATAAGCCCAGTCCATGCACCAAGGTAGCTGGTTCTTGAATTGATTTGCTTAATTTTTTGTAATTCTTTAATTAAATTAATTCTGTTTTCGGGTTTCATTATTTCTCCGTTTTCTTTTTATGGTAATCGACGCTCGTTACTGTATGAACACCTCCGCGCACTTTATAATCGGCGATCACTTGCATCCACTTTGGTTTGCACGATGCAACCAAATCTCCAAGTATCCGGTTTATAGCATGCTCTTGATAAATGCCGACGTTTCGATACGACATCAAATAATATTTGAGTGAACGCAGTTCGATGCAAAGTTTATCCGGAATGTAATTGATTCTGATTACTGCAAAATCGGGCAAACCGGAGAACGGACATACTGCCGTGAATTCATCCGTGTCGATGTTAATTGTTAAATCCTTACCCGGATATTCATAAGGAAATGTATCAAGAACTTCTACATCAATCGTTTCAAGCGGTTGAGTATCGTAACGGCGGTCGAGCGGTTGAGGTTGTTCTGTTTGTTTTTTCTTCATAAAAGTTAAGTGTTTATTTATTTTGATATGCCATTCCTTTTAAGAGTGTAATTCGTTTTGAGAGGGGAGGATGAGTAGCGAGTAAATCTGCCAAAAATCCTTCCTTGACATTTGCTTTCAGTCCTAACGGATCGACAATACAAAGATGAGCCGAACCGCGTTTAATAGATTGAGTTGGAGCAGAAGAGTTTTCAATTTTTTCCAACGCAGAAGCTAATGCTAACGGGTTTCGTGTAAATTCGCCGGCAGTTGCATCGGCATAATATTCACGCTGCCTCGATACAGCCATAGCTAATAAACGGCTCAAGATTGGTGCGAGGATAATCCCGATTATCCATACAATCATTAAAATTAAAGCAATCGGTCCGCCCCCGCCGCTTTTCGAGCTTTTCTTATTTCCCCGACTCATACCGCCAAATCTCAAACCTCTGACTGCGAATTCAGATAACAAAGCAATTGCACCGATTAATGCAGCAATAATAGTCATCAAGCGGATATCGAAATTCCGGATATGCGCCATCTCGTGAGCTATTACTCCTTGCAGTTCTTCACGATTTAATTTGTCGAGTAATCCTTGCGTAACAGCAATGTATGAGTTGTCCGGATTTTTTCCGGTGGCGAATGCATTCGGGTCAGCGTCCGGAATTACAAATAATTTGGGCGCAGGCAACCCCGATGCAATCTTCATTTCATCTACAACATTTCGGAGAGTTTGAAATTTAGGATCGTTTTCAGGAACGGGATACGCCCCCGCAGATGTTAATACGGCTTTGGCTCCACTCTGAAATCCGTATAACGAAAAGATAAAGCCAAACATAAAAGCTGCAATTGTTGCAAATGGTAATCCGTAGCTATCGGAAAATATTCCAAGCGGATCATTTCCAAAGTAAAACAGGTCGAAACCATATCCTAAAAAAACAAAGAACAAAATAAATATCAGCATAATAAAAATAGTACGTCGTTTATTACTTGCCTGCTGTTCGTAAATATTTGGAAATAAATTTGTAGCCATCGGTTACTTCTTTAATGATAAATCGACTTGAGGCACTGCACGTTCTGTTTCTGATGTAACTTCAAACAATTCAGCTTTTTTAAAATTAAAGACGTTAGCAATTATATTAGTCGGAAATACTTCCCGCGCAATATTGAATTTCATCGCAATGTCGTTGTAAAACTGGCGGGCAAAACTAACTTTGTTTTCTGTGCTTGTTAATTCTTCCTGAAGCTGCATTACGTTCTCGTTCGCTTTCAGGTTTGGGTAGTTTTCGAACAATGCAAACAAACGGGTCAACACAGAACTAAGTTCACCTTCTTTGAGTGCCGAATCTTTTACACCAGTAGCATTCACAGCAGCATTGCGGGCTTCGATAACTTTTGTGAGTGTTTCTTTCTCATACTCCATATAGCCCTTAACCGTGTTTACTAAATTTGGAATCAAATCGTGGCGGCGTTTTAGCTGCACGTCGATTTGTTTCCAACCGTTCTCAACCTGATTGCGGAGAGTAACCAGCAAGTTATATTTCACAATCACCCAGCCTGCAACCACAACGACGAAAATAACTAAAATTAATAATTCCATTTTATTTTTCCTTTGTAATTAGAATTTGTATGAAATTAATCAATAATTTAAATAATTGCAATTGCTTGACTTTAATTAATTACTCTACTATATTATTTGTGGATTTTAGGTTTTGTGTTAAATTTTAACGATTAAGAATGATTTCAACAACTAATATCAATCAAAAACAGGAAGCGAGTACATTCCAAGCTATGCATTTTTTACGAAACGTTCCTATATTTTCTGATATTGAAGAAAATGAAATTTTGCAGATCGCTCGTGTTGGTGTCCGAAAAAAATACAAACGTGCCAGTATGATACTGCTCGAAGATGAAGTCGGAGCTGCACTTTTTGTAATCATATCTGGAAAAGTGAAAGTAATACGAAGCGACGAGGATGGCAGAGAAGTTATTTTATCAATTTTAGGTGAGAATGATTTCTTCGGCGAGATGGCTATTCTCGATGGGTTATCCCGATCGGCGAGTGTGGTTGCAATAACAAAAGCGGAGTTGTTTATGATACATCGCCGCGATTTCTTGAACCTTCTCAACGAGTATCCTGCCGTTGCTATCTCGTTACTGAAAGAATTAACAATGCGATTGCGGAAAGCCGATACACAAATTAAAAGTCTTTCGCTCAAAGATGCAGCGGGGCGTGTCGCAAACGTTATCCTGCAACTCGCAGACGATATCGGCAAAATACGAAAAGGTCGCGTCGAGATCGATCAACTCCCTCTGCAAATGGATTTAGCAAATATGGCTGGAACATCTCGCGAAACAATTTCACGGATGGTGCATGTGTTTATTCGCAAAGGTCATATTGACTTACAGGGTAACAAACTTATAATTAACGATTACGAAAAATTTAAGAGTTTATACTTGTAAAAATTTATTGGACCGGGGGGAAAATGAACAATACGGTTATAGCTCAAGCGAGCAGCGATTTACATTTGCATACATCAAATTCCGACGGTAAATTTACATCTCAGGAATTGCTGGAAAAAGTAAATAAAGTCGGTTTGAAATGTATTAGTATAGTTGACCATGATACAATAAACGGTATCGATGAAGCTGTAAATTTAGGAAAAAAAATGGATATTGAGGTAATTCCCGGTGTCGAGTTAAGTACAACACTCGGTGGTATGGATGTTCATATTATAGGTTACTTTATAGATTATAAAAATGAAATTTTACTTAAACATTTGAATATCTTCAGAGAAGAAAGACTGAAACGGGCAAAACGTATCGTTGATAAATTGCACAGGCTGAAAGTTCCATTAGATTATGAATCAGTTTTAGCGCAGGCACAAAATGCAGCATTAGGGCGTCCGCATATCGCAAATGCGATGGTCGAGAATGGTTTCGTTAGCAGTTATCAAGAGGCATTCAATCAGTATATCAGGAACGGCGGTCCTGCTTATGAAGCTAAATATAATTTTTCGCCGAAGCAAGCAATTTCGCTTATTAACAAATGTGGTGGTGTGTCATTTATAGCACATCCCGGTTGTTATTTGAATGATGATGCTATCTCTGAACTGATCAAAATGGAAATTGATGGCATCGAGACAGTTCATCCGGGTCATACTCCTCAAACTACCGAATCTCTAAAAAAGATTGCTAACACATATTTTTTATTAGAGAGCGGCGGCTCCGATTTCCACGGCGGCTTACGCGACGATGAAGATGCTTTTGGGAAATACACAATACCTTACAAATTTGTTAGTGCAATGAAGCGAAGATTATTTTGGTATTAGACATAAAAAATATAAGGTAATTAAACAATGCAAATATTAAGTGGTAATTTAACAGCAAAAGGACTCAAGGTTGCCTTGGTAGTCAGCCGATTTAACGATTTTATTACAAAAAGATTATTAGACGGCGCCATAGATTGTTTAGAGCGACATGAAGCTGATAATGAAAACATATCGGTCATTTATTGCCCCGGCGCTTTTGAAATTCCGCAAACGACACAACAGATTATAAACTCGGGTAAGTACGATGCAGTAGTTTGTGTTGGTTGTGTGATCCGTGGTGAAACACCCCACTTCGATTACATAGCCTCCGAGGTTACGAAAGGGGTGGCCCACATCGGGTTAAACTCAGAGATTCCTGTTACATTAGGAGTGCTTACCGCCGACAATTTAGAACAGGCAATCGAAAGGGCTGGTACCAAAAGCGGAAATAAAGGTTGGGATGCCGCTTTAAGTGCAATTGAACTTGCCAATTTATTTAAATCTTTCATTAAAAAAAGAAAATAATTTAAAGTGCAATTTTTCTTTCTCTTATTTTTAACTTTGAGTTTTACAATTTCCGGCTTCGGAGGTATCGGTGATTGGAAAACCTATACATCCCATAAACAAATCCGTTCGATATTCAAACAAAACAATTTGATTTGGGCTGCAACAAGCGGAGGCGTATTCAATTACAATTTTACCGACAGCAGCTATAAAATATTTACTACCCTCGACGGATTAAAAAACACCGATATAACTTCTATAGTCGCCGACAAATCGGGTTCAATCTGGATCGGATCTTCGAACGGTTATATCCATAATTTCAATCCTCAAAAATCAAAGTGGGTTTACTATAACGACATTTACTTTACAAATGCCACAGAAAAGAGAATTAATAATTTTTCGGTTTACGGCGACTCATTATTTATTTGTACACCTATCGGAGTTCATGTTTTATCAATTCTAAAGAGTGAGTTCGGCGATTCATACACAAAATTTGGCTTGGATAACCAAATCACTGGCAAAGTTAATTCTGTACTAATCCAAAACGATACTATTTGGGTTGCCACAAATGATGGAGTGGCATCGGCTTGGCGACGACATCCGAATTTAGCCGCGCCTCAATCGTGGAGTGTTTACAAAACTCCGCAAGGTCTACCTTCAAATCGAACCAGTACGATTTTATTACATAATGGGAAAATTTTTGCAGCAACTTCAAACGGGCTATCTTACCTCGAAGAAAATATATGGCGTCCAGTAAATTCTACATCGGGCAAAAATATTGTGGCTGCTTTTTCTTCGGCTGACAATTTATATTTTATCACACAATACGAATTATATAAATTCAGTAACGACGAAGTTACTCTAATCGAAAACCAATTTCCATCACTACTTGCTTCATTAATTGTTAACGACACTCAAATTTTTGTCGGAACTACAAATCACGGGGTTCAGCTTTTACAAAACAGCTCACTAAAAAGTATTATCCCTGCGGGACCACCTACAAATAATTTAATTGGATTAGCTATTGATGAACAAAACAATCTGTGGGCTGGAACCGGTACTTCAAACGGGCAAGGTTTTGTCCGCTTTGATGGTAAAATTTGGCACCATTATCACGAGGAAAAATATCCTGTATTGTTCAACCCAAATTATTATCGTGTTGATATCGGTTATAATAACACTAAATGGGTTAGCGGTTGGGGCCATGGTGTGGCATTATTGGGTAACGATAATCAAATTATAAAAGTATTCAATACAACTAACGGTTTACCTCCAACTTTCGTCAACAATCCTACGTATGTAGTTATAGCAGGAGTTGCCACTGATCCAGATGGAAATGCCTGGATTAATGTCCGAACCGGCAGAGGCGATACTCTTCTTGCAGTATATCGAAAAGATTCAACTTTTTCTTATATCAAAACACCCTCTTCTTCTTTTTCATTTATATCTACCGGAATAACAATTGATCAGAACCGAACAAAATGGCTATATACTGAAATTAACGGAGGCGGATTGTTTTTCTACTGCGACTCAGGTGTAGTTCGTGGCACTCTTCCCAACTCGAACTGGGGTAAAATTACAAAAGCAAATGGTTTATCGAGCGATAATATTTCGGTTGTGGATGTTGATAACGACGGTGAAATTTGGGCTGGCACTACTGATGCCGGAATTAATATTATCTACGATGCCCGAAATCCTCTCAATCGAATTGCTCCTTACAATCCGCTTCGAGGTCAAAAAATTAACGATATACTTGTCGATCCAACTAACCAAAAGTGGGTTGCAACTCCTCAAGGAGTTTTCGTCCTGAATCAAGACGGAACTACGATTACTGCTCAATACACATTTGAATCGACAAACGGAAAACTGCTCGATAACAATGTGCAATCACTCGTGATGAACAGAAAAAACGGAACCGTTTACTTCGGAACTGAAAAAGGCATGTCGGCATTACAGACTGCAGCAGCTACACCGGTTCAAACAATGGAACAGATTATTATTTCACCGAATCCCTTTGAAATTCCCTCATCATCTATGGTTACGTTCGATGGGTTAGTTGCAAATTCTTCTATAAAAATTTTAACAATTGACGGAACACTGTTAAGAGAATTAACTACACCAGGGGGCAGAGTTGGCATTTGGGATGGAAGAGATTCAAACGGCGAACTTGTTTCGACAGGTATATACATAGTGGTTGCATATAACGACGATGGTTCAGAGGTAGGACTCGGAAAAATTGTCGTAGTGAAAAAATAGTTTCACTATGGATATCGGCAATATTGTAACTGCGGTAATAATCAACTATCAAACTCCCGATTTAACGCAACAGGCTGTTGCTACATTCCGGAAATTTTATCCTGATTTGCAGTTAATTCTCATCGACAACGGTTCTGGCGACGAGTCAGCAAATATTTTAACAGATATACGAAACTCACAACCTGCTACAACAAAATTAGTAATCAATAAAACCAACATCCACCACGGACCAGCAATGCACGATGCAATAAATTTATGCAGCACCGATTTGGTTTTATTCATCGACTCAGATTGTGAAGTGCTGCGTGGCGGCTTTGTTGAAGCGATGATAGAACTGATCGAACAGGATATGCAAAATTATGCAATTGGGAAATTGGAAATTCTGAACAAACGGGGTTTTCTGGTAAAGCCAAATCAGACAGGCATCCGATATATCAGACCGATATGTATGATGATTCGTAAATCGCTTTATAGCATATTGCCCCCGTTTCAATTACACGGTGCACCTTGTCTTGCTAATATGAAAATAGCTGCTGTTCGAAATTTCTGTTTGATTGATTTTGATATTCACAAATTCATCTTCCATAAAGGCAGGGGAACCGCTTCGAAATTTGGATACGGCTTGGGAATAGGTGGAAAGGTTAATTACATACTAAATAAATTAAATTTGTAGGCGTTTGCATCAAACTACTTTTTGTTGTAGATTTAACACACTTAAAATGCTGCCAGGTTAAAAAGCCTGGCTTTTTTTACAATTTGAGTTGTAATAATGTTTGATGATTTAACACTAAAATTAGAGTCGGTTTTTAAAAAACTCCGCGGCTACGGAAAAATTTCGGAAAGTAACATCGCCGATTCGATGCGTGAAGTCCGTCGTGTTTTACTCGATTCCGATGTGAATTACAAAGTCGTTAAACAATTCGCCGAAGATGTTCAGAAGCGGGCTCTCGGTCAGGAAGTTATTGCAAGTATAAATCCCGGACAGCTAATAATAAAAATTATCCACAATGAGTTGGTAAAATTATTAGGTGAAACGAGGCAGGATATAAAATATTCGGTAATGCCTCCGACTGTCATAATGGTAGCCGGGCTTCAAGGATCGGGTAAAACTACGTTTTGCGCCAAACTTGCCAATCACTTAAAAAAGAAAGGCAACTTTCCGATGCTTGCAGCAGCCGATATTTACCGCCCCGCGGCTATCGATCAGTTGCTGATGTTAGGAAAACAAATTGATATTCCCGTTCATTACGACAGGAATAAAAATGCAGTTGAAATTGCTGTTGATTCAATTGACCATGCACGTAAATCGGCACGCGATGTTGTTATCATCGATACAGCGGGCAGACTTCACATCGACGACCAGATGATGAAGGAAGTTGAAACTATCAAGTCGCGTGTTAATCCGAACGAGATTCTTTTTGTTGTCGATTCGATGACAGGACAGGATGCAGTGAACACAGCGAAAGCTTTTCACGATCGATTGAATTTCGATGGTGTTGTTCTTACAAAATTAGATGGCGATACGCGAGGTGGTGCGGCTCTTTCGATTCGCTCAGTTGTAAACAAGCCGATTAAATTTGTTGGCGTAGGTGAAAAATTAGATGCACTCGAACCGTTTCATCCCGACCGGATGGCATCGCGCATCCTCGGTATGGGCGATATAGTTACGTTCGTAGAAAAAGCTCAACTTGAATACGACCAAGAGAAAGCACAGAAATTAGAAGAACGGTTACGTAAGTCGCAATTTACTCTTGAAGATTTTTTAGAACAACTTCAAGAAGTTAAAAAAATGGGTCCGATATCTCAGGTGCTGAGTATGATTCCGGGCTTGAATAAACTTCCGGCTGATACTGAGATTGATAATAAATCGCTTGTAAGAGTTGAAGCGGTAATACAATCGATGACAAAAGCTGAGCGTTCAAATCCGAACGTTATCAACGGCACCCGAAGGCGCCGGATAGCTACCGGCAGCGGCACATCGGTGCAAGAAGTAAATAGAGTTATGAAACAATTTTTTGAAATGCAGAAGATGATGAAGATGTTTTCGAGAGGTAAAATGCCAAAACATTTTCGCGGTTTAAAACTGCCTACTGCATAATAATGCAAAATTTATTTTTTTTTTATATATTAACATAAAACTGATAGGAGTCTAAATTTGGTCAAAATACGCTTAGCCCGCATGGGAAAGAAAAAGCAGCCGATTTATAAAATTGTTGCTGCCGATTCGAGATCACCCCGTGATGGACGTTTTCTTGAAGCAGTCGGAATATACGATCCCCGTTCAACACCGTCGAAGGTAGAAATAAAGGAAAATGTTTTGTTCAAGTGGTTGAAACGTGGCGCACAGCCAACAGAAACTGTACACAGTTTAATAAAACGCGAAGGTTTTCTGATAAAGTGGCGATTAATGAAAAAAAATGCTGACGACGCTACTATAGCTGCTGAGATGGAAAAATTTCAGATGGTAAAAACCGAGAAAGAACGTCACAAAGCCGAAAGAAAACTTCGTGTTAAAGCTGCACATAAAAAGAAAGCAGCCAGCGAAGTTGCCAGTAGCTCAACAGCTACTCCCTAAGCATTGATTCGTGTTCCGACTCGATGCAGGACGATGATAATCCATAAGTTTAATAATTCACAACGCACTTATAATTGTTAAAAGGAGCTAATCATGAAGGAATTCATCGAATTCATTGCAAAAAATCTTGTCGATAAACCGGAAGAAGTTTCTATCACCGAAGAACTGAGAGAAAGCAAAACTGTTTTCAAACTAAAAGTAGGTGAAAGCGACATTGGAAAAGTTATCGGCAAACAAGGAAAAACTGCTCAAGCTATGCGTACCCTCTTAAGCGCCGTCAGCGCCAAAGAAGGTAAACGGGTTATTCTTGAAATAGTCGATTAATTATTAAACAGTTCATTTATACGATAAATTTTAGATTTATCGGATAAGATTTATTTATTGAAAAACATTTATTATCAAACAAATGACACTTTATGCACTAGGAAAAGTTGGAAAAACCTACGGTATTCGAGGCCAATTTAAATTCAAACCGTTCATCGAATATCGAAAACGTCTTTTAACTCTCCTGCAAGTTTATATAGGCCCCAGCGAAAAAGAAGCCGTTCCTTATGAAATGTCCGATATAAGATTCAACCGGGACGGGGTTATTATAAGACTTCGCGAAATTACCAAACGTGAGCAAGCCAAAACTTTAAACAATCAGGTTCTGTTTGTTGACGAAAAAGATGCAGTACATCCTCCCGAAGGACATTATTACATACACGATATTGTTGGTTGCACAGTAAATTATGGACGGAAAAAAATAGGAAAAATAATTGACGTTCATCGGAAACGCGAAGGTTTTTCACAGGACATTTGGGTAGTAGAAGGCGAACCGGAAATTTGGATTCCCGTATTACCTGCATTTATTAAAAGCGTAGATATAAAAAAGAAGAAAGTCGCTGTTCAGAACGCCGACCCGTTTTTACCTGAAAAATAATTTTCAGGCATTGTAATGCGGATTGATATCGTCAGCGGGCTGCCTAAAATTCTTTTAAGCCCTTTAAATAACAGCATACTTAAACGGGCAAAGAAGAGTAAGAAAGTTCAGATTCTCATACACGACTTACGTAAGTTTGCACACGATAAGCATAAAACTATCGACGATACGCCTTACGGCGGCGGTGCAGGTATGATACTAAAACCCGAACCAATTTTCGAGTGCATCGAACGGCTGACGAAGAAGCGAACTTATGACGAAATAATTTATTTAACCGCCGACGGAAAACAGTTCAATCAGATGATTGCGAATGAACTTTCTCTGAAGAAAAATATCATCTTAATCTGCGGTCATTATAAAGGAATCGACGAGAGAGTTCGTGAATCGCTTGTAACCCGCGAACTATCGATCGGCGATTATGTTTTAACAGGCGGCGAATTAGCAGCACTTGTCGTAGTCGATGCAGTTGTGCGGTTAATTCCCGGCATCATCAGCGACAGCGAATCGTTGTTAACCGATTCGTTTCAAGATGGACTTTTAGATGGACCTAATTATACAAGGCCGCCGGAGTACCGGGGTTCAAAAGTACCGGAAGTTTTGCTTTCGGGCGATCACAAAAAAATAGCAGCATGGCGTAACCAGCAACGGTTAAAGCGCACGAAAGAACGCCGCCCTGATTTGTTAAAATAGTAAATATAAACTAAATACTGGATTTTGATATGGACAAAATAAAATTAGTAGAAGCTACTCAAGTTAAAACCAATATCCCTCAATTCAAACCGGGCGATACTATCAACGTTCACGTTCGCGTTATCGAAGGCGAAAAAGAACGCATACAGCAATTCCAAGGAGTAGTATTGGGCCAACGTGGCAGCGGTATGGGCGCCACATTCACGGTACGTAAAGTCTCCGACGGTGTCGGTGTTGAGCGTATTTTCCCGATACACTCACCTCGAATTGCAAAAATCGAAATTATGAAAGAAGGCAGAGTCCGACGCGCAAAATTATACTACCTGCGTCAACTTGCCGCAAAACAAATCAGGCAAAAAACTTCTGCGTGAAAAATTTAGGTATCATCACCGACCTTTATGCTGCACCTCTCTTTCAAAGTTTGAAAGAGAAACCCGAAACGATGAACCTGATAACCGACTCTGAATTGCATATTTCAAAACTGCTGCTCGAGGAAGAACTCGACGCAGCTTTTTTGTCTCCAATCACATTTGCTCGCGACCACGATATTTATTCAATCGTTCCCGATGTTTGCATAGCATCCGAAGGAAATAGTAATGTTGTCTGTTTGTATTTTAAAGAAAGGCTGAAAGAAGTCAAAACAATTGCTACCGATTTGTTGAATGTTTCCGAGATGGTACTTGCAAAACTTGTTTTGACCGAGAAATATTCCACTACACCGACTTTTATTCCCACCAAAGCAAACATCGACGAGATGCTGCTTAAAGCCGATGCCGCACTCATTGTTGGCGATTACAATCTCGAACTCCTCGAGCATAAAAATAAACTCGACCTTGTTGATGAGTGGTCCGATTTAACAGAACTTCCATACATTCACGGACTTTGGATTAGCGAAAAAGAAAAATTATCGAAAGAGGAAATTAATATTCTAAAAGAATCGGCTGAATACGGTTCGGCACATCTCAGCGAAATTGCCTCACATTATCCCCCTCGGAATACAGAAGAAGTTGTTGAGTTTCTTTCCGCTTTTTCATACAAACTCAATGAGAAAGCAAAAAACGGATTAACCGAATTTATACGAATGGCATATTACCACGAAATCATAGAAGATCTGCCTGACCTGAATGCCGAGAGCGATACAACACTCGATTTAGCTAAAAATTAAATTTTCACTTTCCAATTGTAAGAATATAAAGCGGTTCTTCTTCGTTTAATTGTAAAAACTTCTTAACTTTCTCATCATAAAAAGCTCCAATCGGACAAGCACCCAAACCCAAACTCTGAACTTGAAGTAAAATATTTTGTGCAGCGTGTCCAACTTCCATATTAACGTACCGCTCGGCTCTGGCGCCGTATTTTGAGGATGTGCGTTTTACAACTGCCGCTATGATTATGTTTGCAGCGGCTGTTTCAATTTGATCCTGTCCCAATGCTGCATCTGCTAAATCTTTCCGTTTATCACCCGATATAATTTTTGTCAGCGAATGATTCTGCGGCTTGTACCTGTAAATTCCTGATTCAAGTCCGCCTACATTTCCGGCAACAACAAAAATCTCGAGCGGATAAAGTGCCCCCGCAGATGGTGCCGTTCGAAAACCTTTCGGCGAAGTTATCCCTTGTCCAGCCCATAATAGCTGACTTAATTCAGCTACTGAAATTGGTTTATTACTGAACGAACGAATTGTTCGGCGCTTGTTCAGAGTCTCTTCAAGCGAAACCTTCCCGGTAGTTTGCGGTTTTGAGAGTGGAATAACCGATTCAGTATCCATTATTTTATTCATTCCATTTTCGTTAATAAGTAAATAAACCAGTAATAACGATATAATTCCTTTGAACATACCAACCTCCAAATTATTGTGATGGTAATTTAACAATTTTGTACGAATATCAAAACCAAAATTGATATTTCCTAATTTTTCCTTAAATTATACCACAAATGCTTAAACATCTGCATATACAAAATTACGCACTGATTGAAAAACTCGAAATCGATTTTGATCAAGGAATGAATATCATAACCGGCGAGACAGGTGCGGGAAAATCAATCATCATAGATGCGCTAAGTTTAATTTTAGGCGAGCGTGCCGACACCGATGCAATACGTAAAGATGCCGATAAAGCAATCGTTGAAGGAACTTTCGACGTCTCTCAAAACAAAAATATAAAACCAATCTTAAAAGAAAATGAAATAGATTTTTCGGATGAAGTTATACTACGTCGCGAAGTTTCAATCAAAGGAACGAGCCGTTGCTTTGTGAACGACACTCCCGTTTCTTTGGGTATGATGAAAAACATCGGCGACCTGCTCGTTGATTTGCACGGGCAGCACGAGCATCAATCATTGCTGCGAACTGAAACTCATAACGATTTGTTGGATGATTTTGCAGCGCTTTCGTCTCTCGTTGAAGAATTCAAAGCCGCCTACAATCAATTAACAAACGAAGTAAGTAAACTCACCGAATTACAAAATCGGGAAAAATTAATAAATGAGAAAAAAGATTTGTATGAATTTCAATTAAAAGAAATTGATGCAGTAAATCCTACTCCTGACGAAGAGGCACATCTCGAATCTGAATTAAAAATTTTGGAGAACTCGGAAAAACTGAACGAAGAAACAAATCAATTATATAATATTTTGTATGACGGTGAAAATTCTATAATTGTTAAACTCAGCCAGTCGCTCAAACATATCGAGCAGTTATTGCTCATCGATGAAACATTTGGAGTGCTAAAGAAAGAAGCCGAATCTGCTGATGCGATTGTGAAAGAGCTGACTGCTTCGGTGAGGGATTATATCTCAAAGATCGAATTCAGTCCCGAAAAATTAGAACATCACCGCAACAGGTTAGGTCAAATTTCGCTCCTAAAGAAAAAATACGGCGGCTCAATCGAGACAATTATTGAATTTAAACAAAAACTTGAAGCCGAGTTGCAGCTTGTCGAAAATTTCGATGCCGAGATAAACAGAGTAAAAGAAACGATTGAAAACAATAGAAAAATTGCATCTGAGTTGGCTAAAATACTTTCAGTCAAACGGAACGAAGCCGCAAAAAAAGTAAATTCTGAAATTGTAAAAGTTTTAGCTGAACTCGGTATAAATAACTCGAAATTCGAAACGAGAGTCGATAATAGAATAATTAAGTCGGGCAACTCTGAAAATGCATTCATAAAAATCGGGAAAGATTTTTATGAAACAACTCCAAAAGGGATTGACTTTGTTGAGTTCTTCATTTCAACAAATATTGGAGAAGATGTAAAACCTCTTGCAAAAGTAGCTTCAGGAGGCGAAATATCGCGCATTATGCTATCTCTCAAAACTATACTTGCAAAATCCGAAAAACTGCCGCTTTTGATTTTCGATGAAATAGATATCGGCATCAGCGGACGCATTGCCCAAGTTGTTGGTTTGAGTTTAAAAAATCTTTCGCGGCTTCATCAGATTATTGCAATAACACACCTCCCGCAAATTGCCGGCTTGGCGGATACACATTATGTAGTAGAAAAAGTTGAGGACGGAAAGCGTTCAGCAACAAAACTGAGAAAATTAACACTCGAGGAACGTATCTACCAAGTTGCAAAATTAATGAGCGGAACCGTTGTAACAGAATCGACACTTAAATCAGCAAAAGAATTATTGAACATTAAATAAAACACAAGGACAAAAAATGAAATTGCTAAAATTATTTATTCTTTCACTCTTAATAATTTATTCCATATATACCTATTCACAAGAATCGATTTCACGATCAGTAAGCAAACCGCCGTCAACAAATACGAATATGCAAACAACATTTCTAAATAACGATACGCTTAATGATAAATATGCATGGCTAAAAGATAAAACGAATTCTGAAGTTATTAAACATCTTGAAGCCGAAAACGAATACACAGATGCGATGATGCTGCCGACTGTGGCTTTTCAGGAAACACTCTACAACGAAATGCTAAGCAGAATTAAAGAAACTGACCTCGATGTTCCATACCGAATTGGAAATTACTTTTACTACACCCGCACGGAAAAGGGAAAACAATATTCGATTTTTTGTAGAAAGAAGAATAACCTCGATGCACCTGAAGAAATTATACTCGATCAAAATGAGCTTGCAGCGAAATATCAATATTTCCGGTTAGGTGCTTTCAGCGTAAGTATCGACCAAAATCTGCTTGCTTTTTCGATTGATACAACTGGCGCGGAAGAATTTTCGTTATTTGTAAAAAACTTGGAAACTAACGAATTTTTAGCTGATAAACTTGATAATGTAAACTCGGTTGTTTGGGCTTTGGAGAATCAAACTATTTTCTACACAACTCACGACCATGCAAAACGCCCTCATCAGCTTTTCAGGCATACATTAGGAACGACTCAGAAAGAAGATGTGCTGATATATGAAGAAAAAGATGAACTTTTTAGAATATCTGCCTGGCGTTCAAGAAGCAAAGAGTTTATTTTTCTGAATGCACAATCGAGTAATTCCGATGAAGTTCGTTATTTATCTGCTGGTAAACCTTTGGGAGATTTCAAAATAATTTCACCTCGCGAACAAGAACACGAATACACAATCGATCATTACGGCGATAAATTTTACATAGTAACGAACAAAGGGGCGAAAAATTTTAAACTTGTGGTAGCGCCCGTCAGCGATCCGCAACAAAAAAACTGGAAAGAAGTTCTTCCACACAGGAAAAGCATTCACTTAACAAATGTCGATTTTTTCAAGAACTATTTTGTCGCATACGAAACTGAACTAGGAATACAAAAGATGCGTGTAACCGATTTACGCACAAACGAGCATCACTACATCAACTTTCCGGAACCGGTTTATACAGCATATCCGAGTACAAATGCAGAATTTGACACAAATGTTTTTCGTTTCAGTTACCAGTCGTTTATTACGCCGAGTTCCATTTACGATTATAACTTTGGAACACGCGAACAAACATTGCTAAAACAAACCGAAGTACTTGGCGGCTACAATCCTAAGCTATATAAATCGGAACGGATTTATGGAAAAGCAAAAGATGGTAAAGAGGTTCCGATATCGATCGTTTATAAAATAGGATTTGAGAAAATCGGTAAGTCGCCTTTACATCTTACCGGCTATGGTTCGTATGGATATTCTTCGCCTGTAACATTTTCTTCGTCCCGTCTTAGTTTACTGGATAGGGGTGTCGTTTATGCAATTGCTCACGTTCGCGGCGGCAGTGAGTTAGGAAGAGATTGGTACGACGATGGGAAGTTGTTAAAAAAGAAAAACACATTTACCGATTTCATATCGGTTGCCGAACATCTTGTGAAAGAAAATTACACAACTTCAAACCACCTGACAATTGAAGGTGGCAGCGCCGGCGGATTACTGATGGGTGCAGTAACTAATATGCGACCCGGTTTATTCAAAGCTGTGGTTGCTCAAGTTCCCTTTGTTGATGTAATCAACACAATGCTCGATGAAACTCTTCCACTGACTGTCGGTGAGTTTTTAGAATGGGGAAACCCGAAAGAAAAACTTTATTACGATTATATGAAAACTTACTGTCCCTACACGAATATTGAATCTAAAAAATATCCGAATATACTTGTAAAAGTCGGCTTGAACGATCCGCGTGTTGGGTATTGGGAAGGAGCAAAGTGGACTGCAAAACTTCGAGAAATGAAAACCGATAATAATGTTATTCTCCTGAAAACAAATATGGGATCGGGGCACGGCGGCAGGTCGGGGCGCTATGAACGTTTAAAAGAAATTGCTTTTGATTACGCGTATATATTGAGCCAGAGTGGAATTGTAAAGTAGATTTCAGATAAATTAAACAAGCATTTATGAAATTAATTTTTCTGGTTCTTTTGTCTTTTATCTGTGTTGTTTGGAACGGAAATTCACAGGTCCATCCATTCCTGACATATACAATCAAGAACGACCTTATTTCAAACGAGATACGGACACTTTTTCAGGACTCACACGGTTTTTTATGGATAGGAACATCGGAGGGATTGAGCCGATACGATGGCGTTTCGTTCAAAAACTATACACCCGCTGAAGGGCTTCCTCATAATTACATCAATCATATAATTGAAGACCGTAATGAACCGGGTGCGCTATGGGTTGCCACAAATGGCGGAGGTGTGTTCAAATTTTCCGGCGGTAAATTTAAAACCTTCTCGCACAAATCCGACCAATACGCTAACTATGTTGGCTATCTGATGCAAGACAGCTATGGGAAAATATGGTGCGGAACTCTTTCAGGGATTTATCTTATCGAAAATGATTCGTTATCTGCATTTGAAAATAATATAAAAATTCATCTTGGTGAAATTTATGAAACAGCCGCTAACGAGATTATATTTTTTTCGGGACTTAAATTGTTTGCGTACTCACAAAAAAATAAATCTTTTATAACAATAGAACTCTCTATCGATTCCAATGCTACTTTCAATAACAGCTTCAAAGATTCAGAACAAAATATTTGGGTTATATTATCGAATGGAACTGTGTTAAAAATTTTCGATAACTAGATTAGAAACAAACATTCGAAATGTTACTTTTATTACAGAAGATCAGAGCGAGAACTTGTGGATTGGCACTATCGAAGGACTATTTAAAATCCCTTCCGGTAGTACTAATGACAATATCCCGGTTAGATATAATACTGAGCAAGGCCTGCCGAGCACGAATTTAATATGTGGTCTTATTGACCGTGAAAATAATTTATGGATGGGAACATATAACGAGGGTATTATAAAATATGAAGACCAATATGTTTACAAATTTCCGATACCGGCATTAAGCACACCTATCAACAACTCACAAGCTGTAAACGACAATGCGGGGCATATCTGGGTTGCAACAGTTTCAGGTTTGTGGGAATTTTGGTCCGACAAAAAAGGAAAATGGTCCAGTTATTTGCATAAAGTGTTGCATAACAATTATCCGCAAACTTTATTATTCGACAAACAAGGCAGACTGTGGGTTGGATATGCGCAGTCAACTATTATCCTCTATGAAATTATATATCAGAAAGGGAAAAGTTCGAAGCTCGAAGTTATCAGAAAAATTCCATTGAAATTTCGACCCGAAAAATCAGATTTGTTGTGTATGATGTTGGATAGACAAAATAGGTTGATTTGCAGTATACAAAATCATGGAATACTGATAATAGAATTTGATTCTTCCATGGCTAAGACTCGCTATCAATTAATAACTGATAGTTTACCCGATGTTTCGATACGAGCAATCTATGAAGATTCATTTGGCAATATTTGGCTTGGCGGTTACTGGGGTGGTTTAGGTGTTATCGAGAAAGGCGATTGGAAAAACGGAAAAAAAATTATTATTAAAGAGTCGGATGGATTACCGAACAATGCCGTCCGGGCAATATGTGAAGATGAGAATGGAAATTTATTAGTTGGAACCAGATACAGCGGCATCGGTGTAATACCAAAGGAAAGAATCTCTTCGATTTTTTGGCGGGATAAAAATTTACCGATATTTTGCAGGACGATTACGATGCGCGATGGGTTGGTGAGCAATGCGATATGGTGTTTATTAAAAGAGGAGCAAACCATTTTTATTGGAACAAATCACGGATTCCAAGCGATGGTTTATGACCAGGTTGTGAAATTCCGGAATTTCAAAGAATCGTTAGGAGAAAGAGTTGCCCTTTGCGGGATCAATAAAAACGGTGTCAGTTGGTACATTACCAGAGATGTGATTGTGATAGACGAGGATATCAGATACCGGATAAATCTTTTACCGCCGAAAGTTTTAATAAATTCTTTTACAGTCGATGGAATATCAATTCCTTTAGATACGGTATATAGTTTTTCTGGGGATAATGAACAATTCGTATTAGAATACGTGGGAGTTAGTTTAAGAGACGGTGAATCGATTGAATACCAATATCGTTTAAAAGATGTTGTTCAGAATTGGAGTTTGTGGACGAGAGACCGGCGAATTTCATTTGCAGGTTTGAAACCCGGGACTCATACATTCGAGGTGCAAGCAATTAACGGCGATGGATTTATAAGCGATCAACCTGCACAAATTAAATTTACAATTGTTGCCCCTTTATGGCAGCACTGGTGGTTCATATTATCATTATTCCTCGCTTTAACTACTCTGTTTATAATATTGGTTAAGTATTTTTCAACTCGTAAGATAAAAGCAAAGTTAGAAAAAGTAAAACAAGAGCAAGCATTACAAAATGAGCGCACTCGTACACGTGAGGGTATCTCGCGTGATCTGCATGATGATATTGCATCTACCTTGAGTGGGATTGGGTATTTTGTTCAAGCAGTTGAAAAAGAAAGTGGAACTGTTTTTTCGCAAAATTCAAAAAAATATTTATCCCTTATTAAAGAAAGTTCAGATGAAATTTTAGAATCTATCAGGGATATTATTTGGTCGCTGAATCCCGAGAACAACAATTGGGAAGTAGTACTCGCAAAATGCCGCCGTTACACATCCGATTTATGCGAGAGCAAATCAATTAATTATAAAATTAAATTTCCCGAAAATTTTTCTAAAATTACTCCACCCCTGGAAAATCTTAAGAACTTTTGGCTTGCATATAAAGAAATTATAGCCAATGCCCTTAAACATTCTGACTGTACTCAAATGGATATATCAATCGAGTTAGTGGAGAATTCCTCCTTCTCGATTCAGATTAGTGATAACGGAAAAGGATTCGATGTTAACAAGGTAAAAAACGGATCCGGTTTGAGCAATATTCATTCGCGTATTAAAATGCTGAATGGTACGAGTGAACTAATTACAATCCGGGATGAGGGGACATGTTGGAAAATAAGTTTCCCTTTATAAAAACTACATATTCGGGTAGTGTATTTTGGTATAAAACATTTATATTGGTTATATCATGAATAATGGAAACACAATTATATCTATCTCATTAATTGAAGATAATCGTTACGTCCGATTCGGGATGGAAGAACTTATAAATAGTATTCCCGAATTTTCACTCACAGGTTCTTTTGAAAACTGCGAAAAAGCATTTGAGACTTCAGCGATCGAAGAATCGGATGTGGTTCTTATGGATATTGGCTTACCCGGTATGTCGGGTATCGAGGGGGTAAAATATATTTCAAAAAAATATCCCGATGTAATTGTGCTAATGTGTACAATACACAGCGACGATCAAAAAATATTTGATGCAATTTGTGCCGGTGCAGTGGGATATTTATTAAAAGAGATTTCCGCGGACGAGCTGATAAAAGCGATAAAAGATAGTAGAAGCGGAGGTTCACCAATGAGCCCTAATATCGCGCGTAAAGTAATTTCTTTTTTCCAAAAATCAAGAACATCAAGCGCCGACAAGATGAACGAGTTGACCGAACGTGAAATTCATGTCTTAAAAAAAATGTCCGAAGGCAAATCCTATTCTTTGATTGCAAATGAATTATTCCTCTCTATCGACGGGGTTAGGTATCATATCAGGCACATTTACGAGAAATTGCATGTTAATTCTCGCGGAGAAGCTGTAGCTAAAGGTCTTAAAAACGGCTTAATTTTCCCCCAAACATAGATATTTCCACATTTAAACAATAATTTCCTCCTTCCTAAAAACCACATATTTATGCGGTGATTTTGGCATTTTCAATCTATATATTTAAGCGTCATGAGATTTAACTATAAAGATTTATAAAATAAAATAAGGAGAAAAATATGTCGAATTTTAAATTATTAATTTCACTGCTAATTTTTAGTATATACTTACCGCAGGTATATACTCAACCTCTGAACGGGACGTATACGGTCGGAAGTGGAGGAAATTATTCAACTATTACACAAGCGGTAGCCGATCTCACGACAAAAGGTGTTGATGCACCGGTTGTGTTCAATATCCTTAATGGAAATTATAATGAACAATTTTTAATTGGCAGTATTAGTGGAGCTAGTGCATCTAACACAATTACATTTCAGTCGCAAACAGGTGACCCTAATAACGTAACCATTAGTTTTACACCGACAAGCACGAATAATTATATCGTTCGACTTCTTCAGGCAGATTATATTACCTTCCAGAATATAACACTTACTGCAAGTGGAAGCCCATCATACGGTACAGTTATTAAATTGGACGGTGATGCCAATAACAACCGATTTATGAACAATGTTTTGAACGGTGTCAGTACAACAGGTGGTTCGGCAAATCTCATCGTCATATATGCAGACGGAGACTCCATTGACAACACCACAATTAGTGGTAACACATTCGTCAATGGTAGTTATGGTGTGTATCTTGATGGCATAAGCCCGTCAGTACTATCCACAGGTACACAGATAACGAACAACACATTCAGCGGTACGGGTTACAACCCAATATTTTTGCGTTATCAGATTGGAGCGCAAGTTACGGGTAACACGATTAGCTCAACTACAGCCCAGCGAGGTATGGAGATTCAGAGCAGTACGGGAGCGATGCAGATATTGAAGAATCAGATGAGCATAAATTCAGGTTTTGGTATCTATCTTTACTATTCTGATGGCGGTACAGGTCTTCCCACACCGCGCGGATTGATTGCAAACAATTTTATATCAGTTGGCGGTGCAAGCACTGCGTACGGTATACAACTTTATTACAGTACTAATCAGGATGTGTATTATAACAGTGTGAATATAAGCAGCACAAACACAACGGCTGGTCGTGCTCTGTCGGTTGATGGTGGCAGTAGTATCAATGTGGTGAACAACATATTTGCAAACCCAGGCGGTGGTTATGCATACTACATAGGAATACCTGCCGCTATCGGAACTTCAAACTATAA
>JASEGV010000026.1:28665-38354 GCA_030017895.1 Bacteroidota bacterium
GTGGTTATGCATACTACATAGGAATACCTGCCGCTATCGGAACTTCAAACTATAACAATCTGTACAGCGTTGGAAATTACATTGCCTATTGGAACAGTGATAGGACAACACTCTCAGCTCTTCAAACAGCCAGCGGAAAGGATGCAAATTCAATTTCTGTATATCCACACTTTACATCAAACACTGACCTTCACACATTGTCGCCTTGGCTCAACAGCAAGGGAACAACAGTGTCAAGCGTAAGCGACGATATAGATGGCACAGTACGTTCATCACCTCCCGATATAGGAGCGGATGAGTTTACACCCGACCCATCTACAACAACACCGCTTTCAGGTAGTTATACAGTAGGTAGTGGAGGAAACTATGCATCATTATCAGCGCTGCGAGCTGATTTAATTTTGAAAGGTATCTCTGCACCGGTTACATTTAACATTTTAAATGGTATATACATAGAGCAAGTAGAACTAATACCTGTTCCGGGTGCAAGTAGTACAAATACAATTACGTTTCAGTCGCAGTCGGGTAATCCAGCTAATACTACTTTGTTTTATGCCGCCTCGGGTGCAAGTGATAATTATGTGTTTAGGTTTAACGGTGCAGATTACCTAAGGATTCAGAACCTTACATTATCGAGTAATAATGTAGTTAATGCGACGTATGCACAGGTTATAGATATAGTTGGCGGAGTAGAAGATTTGAGGATTCAAAACAACGTATTATTGGGAACTCAGACATCAAGCGGTTCAGGAAATCAATTTATTATTGGTGCCGATTATTCGCTTTACACGAGCCGCATCATCAGCGGCAATACTTTTTATAACGGTAGTTATGGAGTGTGGCTGAGCAGTATTAGTAACGCTGTGCAAGCTTCAGGTACACAGATAACGAACAACACATTCAGCGGTACGGGTTACAACCCAATATTTTTACGTTATCAGATTGGAGCGCAAGTTAACGGCAACACGATTAGCTCAACTACAGCCCAGCGAGGTATGGAGATTCAGAGCAGTACGGGAGCGATGCAGATATTGAAGAATCAGATGAGCATAAATTCAGGTTTTGGTATCTATCTTTACTATTCTGATGGCGGTACAGGTCTTCCCACACCGCGCGGATTGATTGCAAACAATTTTATATCAGTTGGCGGTGCAAGCACTGCGTACGGTATACAACTTTATTACAGTACTAATCAGGATGTGTATTATAACAGTGTGAATATAAGCAGCACAAACACAACGGCTGGTCGTGCTCTGTCGGTTGATGGTGGCAGTAGTATCAATGTGGTGAACAACATATTTGCAAACCCAGGCGGTGGTTATGCATACTACATAGGAATACCTGCCGCTATCGGAACTTCAAACTATAATGATATTCATACAACAGGATCGACATTAGCTTTTTGGAGTGGAGATAGGGCTAATCTAAGTGCATTAAAAACAGCAAGTGGTAAAGATGCTAATTCAGTCTCTTTAGATCCGCTCTTTACATCAAATACTGATCTACACATAGGCACATTAGGATTAGATAGTGCTGCAACACCACTTGCATCGGTTACTGACGATATCGATAATGAACCGCGCGACCCCTCAAAGCCGGATATAGGCGCTGATGAGTTTCGTATTATTGTAATCCCGATTTCTTTAGGAGTAGAATATAAAGACACATTAAAAGCATTTGGAGTTAGGTACTATAGACTAAATACCATTGCGGGGAAAACTTTATCGGTGAAAACTCAAGCAACAACCTTGTTGAAGCCACCGGATGCTTTCACATCTACATCTAGAAATTTAGACCGCAACACTTACCAATTCCGCTCGGAGAAAATTGGTTTTTCAACGAACGAAATCATAATACCCAACACAATCGACGGGGCTTACTACTTCTACGTTTATAATCCAGAAAACAGTATTAATCCGTATAAATTCCGAGCCGACTCGTTGAGTTTTTCTATTCAACGAATACGAGAAAATACTGCTGGCAATAACGGTGAGATAACGATTGAGATAATAGGCGCAAGGTTCGAGGCAAATTCGACAGCAATACTCAGACGGGCAGGTTCTACTGATGTCGTTGCTCAACAAACGAATTTTATTAACGAATCACGCTTGACTGCTGTTTTTGTTCTGAACAATGTAGCTATCGGTCAGTGGGATGTTGTTGTTCGCAGACCGAATGCCACTCAAGCGGTACTAACCAATGGCTTAACTATTCAACCCACAGCGCCTCTCGATATACAGATATCTATGTCGGGTCCTGCTGCGATACGCCAACGGCAACCAGGTTACTTCTCATTGAATGTTCACAATCCGATGAATATTAATATCGAAAGAGCACTTGTTTATTTGAAAGTAGCCGGCGACGTAAGTTTGGTTGTAAAGCCTGAAGCGCTCCCTATGGATGTGCCGCCTTTACCGAATGTAAATGTATATTTAGATTCAGCTACAAATACGCGCTCGATTTCATTATCGCTATTTAATATCGGAGCTGGACGTACAAAATCTATCCCCATGACGATAACTTTTAATAGAGGTGGTAGATTCCATTTTTATGCGGATGCTTTTATTACAACGCGTTCTAGCCTAGACTCTGTATATTATATTTCAATAAAAACCGCACTGGATAGTGGATGGTTGGATACATCGAAAGTTTTAGCCAATACTTTTTTGAATTTTCCTAATGGTATAACACAAGGTTGTCCGTATGATGACGCAGGAGCTTGTGATGCTTGGAATCTAAGAAATCAACAGCAAGATATGGCACAAGATGCACAGGGTGTGGTGCAGGATGCTGCTACAATGCTATACTTCCCATTCAAAAAACCCGGTCCTGGGAAGTTATTTAGCTTCGGTAATTTTTTTAGAAAATTAATAAACTTTCATAATAAGCATTCACAAAATAATCAAAATGTTAGTTCGCCTGAAGGTGTCGGCTCGTTCGATCCGAATGATATTGTAGGACCTGCTGCTAATGGCAACTTAAATTGGATTCAACATAAGTCGCTCTCTTACTTAATTCAATTTGAAAATGATCCGGATTCAGCAACTGCACCTGCTCAAGCGGTTAGGGTAATTCACAAACTTGATCCTAATACAGACTTCGGCAGCTTCACTCTTGGAAGTTTCGGTTTTGGTTCTTTTACATTCAATATCCCACCGGGCAGAGATTTCTACTCGGCTCGTTTAGATGTAAGAGATTCCTTAAGCCTTTATGTAGATTTTACGGCAGGAATATATGGCGATTCAATCGTGTGGGAATTCCAATCGATAGACCCACTGACGAATCTTCCGCCGACAGATCCATTCTCAGGCTTCCTGCTGCTGAACGACTCGCTCCACAGAGGCGAAGGGTTTGTAACTTATTCAGTCCTTCCAAAAGCTGATATCACAACTGGAAGCAGGATATACTCTCAAGCACGAATCTATTTTGACGATAACCCGCCTATCTTAACTCGAAATATTTTCAGAACAATCGATGTCGGTAAGCCAACGAGCTCCGTCAAATCATTAAATTCTACCTCGCCGAATTCATTTAATGTAAATTGGAGCGGCGCTGATGATGCAGCTGTTTATCAATACACGATCTATGTTTCTGAAAACTCTGCAACATTCAAAGCATGGTTGACGAACACATCTGATACATCTGCTATCTTCACAGGCGAACACGGGAAAAACTACGGATTTTTCAGCATCGCGATGGATACAGCAGGAAATGTAGAGCAGGCAAAATTATCTGCTGAAACGAATACTAATGTAGTATCAGTTTCTGATGGTTCTGATGTTCCGTATCAGTTCAATCTCTCACAAAATTATCCGAATCCATTTAATCCGGCTACAACTATCAAATACACTATACCCGAAGCTTCACATGTAACACTTACTATTTATGATATAGTCGGCAGAGAAGTTATAAGGCTAGTTGATGAGGTTCAAACTGCCGGACACAAACAAGTAGTTTGGAATGCCGCTACATATCCGAGTGGTGTGTATTTTTATAGGATTATTGCAGTCGGTGAAAATAAATCTGGCAATAAATATACGCAAACTAAAAAACTTTTACTTTTGAAGTAGGCTCAATTAATTTAATTCTTAAAATGTTCAGATGGCAGTTATCCTTTAATGGGTAACTGTCATTTGGATTTTTTTACAATAAATCAATCAATCAATAACGTTCTTTTCTAACTCAAAGGAGACTCAAGATGAAATCCATTCTCGGCTGGAATTCCACTTGAAAGGCTTACCAGATAGCAGAAAAAAAAAGTCATTAATCAAATTATTTAAACAACTTTAAAAAAGGAAAAATCTAAAATGAAAACAATCATAATTTTACTTGCAGTCATACTTACCCCGCTTGTATTATTAAGCCAGGATATTAACGGCAAATTAGGAACAGACGGACAATTCATAATCAGGGATACAAATAACACATTTATTAGTGTTCCGCAGAGTAGCGGTTATTTAACACTGAACCGGAGTTTAACTCTGCCAAACACAACAAGTTCAACATTAGGTATTATTTTTAAAGGTGCATTCAGATTTTTGCATAACTACGGGTCACAAAATATATTCTTAGGTGTCAATTCAGGCAACTTTTCTATGACCGGTATCGGCGGTAACACTATCGTGGGATTTTCATCTTTCATTTCCAACACCACAGGTTACGAAAACACAGCCGTGGGTTCTAACGCCCTCTACTCAAACTCCACAGGTTATCTTAACACAGCCTTTGGGACACATTCTCTCAACTTAAGCACCACTGGCTACCATAACACTGCGTTTGGCTCTTATTCTCTCCGCTCACACACCGTAGGTAACCAAAACACGGCTTTGGGATATGCTTCGCTCTACTCCAACACCTCAGGTAGCTTTAATACAGCGGTAGGATACCAGTCTCTCTTCAACGGAACAGGCGGTAACCAGAACACAGCAGTGGGTTATCAGTCTCTCTACAACACCACAGGATCCTATAATACTGCCATAGGATATGATGCACAGGTGCCAAACACAGCGGGAAGCTACCAGGTGCGAATAGGCAGTCACGCAATTACCTACGCCGGTGTGCAGGTTGCGTGGACGATCACAAGCGACAAGAGATGGAAGTCAAATATCCTAAACTCAAACCTTGGTTTAAATTTTATCTCTAAACTAAATCCTGTTTCCTATTCCCGCACAAACGATGAAAACCAAAAAACTGAATACGGATTCATAGCTCAGGAAGTTGAAGAAATTTTAAAAGGAGCAGGCGTTGAAAACAGCGGAATGCTAACCATAGACGATGAAGGCAAATATGAACTAAGATACAATGACTTACTCGCACCAATGGTTAAATCAATGCAGGAGTTGAATATGAAATGTGAAACATTGGAAGAAAAAAATAATAATTTAGAAGAAAAAATCATAAAACTTGTGCAGATGCAGAATATACTTGTAAATGAAATAGACAAGATTAAATCAAATGACACATATATAAAAGAAGTTAAACTTGGAGTAAAATAAAATATGAAAAAAACTAAAATATTTTCGGTGGCGCTTTTAGCGGTAACTTTTTTTGTGATAACCATTTCAGCATCATCGCAGAGTGTGCTCACACTCCATCCGGGTTCATCAATGGGTGTATCGGCAGGAGCAGATTTATGCGTAAATATAGTTACCGGAGGAGGAATTCTTTACGGAAACGGTACAATTTGTGGAGGAATAATTACCAATGTGCCGATATCCTCAAACGAAATGCCTACGGTTTTCGGTATCAGCCAAAACTACCCTAACCCGTTCAACCCAACAACGAATTTTGGATTTCGGATTCCGAATTTTGGATTTGTTTCTCTGAAGGTGTATGATGTATTTGGTAAAGAAGTTACGACATTGGTTAATGAGGTAAAACATCCTGGTGAGTATTCAGTAAAGGGGGATGCGAGTGGTCTCGCAAGCGGTTTATACTTCTATCGCATACAAGCGGGAAACTTTATAGAAACAAAAAAACTTTTATTACTCAAATAAAATAAACATTAAGAAAGGATTTTTTTATGAAACGCTTAATTAAATTTATCCTCGCAATACTTTTAATCGTGTTATGCACGTCTATCTCAACGGCACAAATCCCTCGCACTTTATCATATCAAGGCGTGCTAACAGATAGCTCTGGGAACCCAAAACCTGACGGAGTCTATTCCTTAGTTTTTCGATTATACGATACACCAACGGGTGGTGCCGAACTGTGGCGTGAGTTTAAAGATATCGCGTTAAAGCGTGGGCTTTTCTCAACTCAACTTGGTGATCAAACACAATTCGAACCGCTTCTTAATTTTACGAAACAATACTGGTTGGGTATTCAATATGAAAGAGATCCCGAAATGCTGCCGCGAATTCCGCTGAGCTCTGTTGCATACAGTTTCAATTCTATAAATTCCGATTCATCTCAAGTAGCACTAACAACAATAGATGGGGCAATCACAACAAGCAAACTCGGCGACCTTGCAGTAACAACTATAAAGATCGAAGAAAATGCAATAACCAGCAATAAGATCGTTGATGGAACAATTCAGTCGATTGATATTGGCAGTGGTCAGGTTGTAAAAAGTTTGAACGGATTAAAAGACCATCTGTTCATCGGTGGTGCTGGTGGCGCCACTGTGACCACAGCTGGAGATTCTCTCATCATCAACGCCGGCAGCGGTACTGGTGGAACAGGAATTCAAGGTGTGCAGAACACAAACAACACACTCGATATCACCAATCCTAACGGTCCAACTGCAACCATCAATGTGAAAAATAATGGAATAACATCAGATCATATTGCTGACAATGCGATAACATCGAGTAAAATATCTCTTCCCTATGTTGGCACAACCAATTCGTCAACGCCGGCATTTCAGCTAACAAACACAGGAACAAGTAATGGATTATGGATCACAGCCGCAAATGATGCGATAGTTGCGCAATCAACCAATCCGAACAAGAGCGGTTTGTGGGCAAACAGGTAATTTTACACAAACTAAAAAGCTTTTGCTTTTGAAATAAGTACAATTGATATACTTTTAACAATATTCAGATGGCAGTTATCCTTTAATGGGTAACTGTCGTTTGGATTTTTACAATCAATAATTAACGTTCATTAACAAACCAAAAGGAGTACATATGAAAATGTCCAAATTCCACTTATTCTTTGCTGTAATCTTAGTATCAATTTTAGTATTTACCGGATGCTCAAAGGATTCCAATAGTCCTGTCGATCCAATTGCTGTAACCAGTGCTGAAGCTAAATTAACTTTAAACGGTGCAGGTTACACTAATAAATCTGTAACTCTTAGAAATGGTATCTGTGCATTTTCGCCAAACGACACAGCGACTGCAATACAGTTTTCAGGCAAAGTAGATAATGATTCACTTTATTTTACAATTATATTTAAGGGAAATCAAACAGGCACAATTAACTGGGACGATGATAATGGTACTATAATCTACCGAACTACATCGACAGGAAATTACTTGTATTTTGGAATAACGCAAGGAACGACTACTGTAAGCAGTTATGGTGCTGTCAATGGAAAAGTTGAAGGTACTATAAGCGGTAAATTAATTGAACAAACTTCACAGGCAGAATTAAATATCAATGGCTCATTTTCTGCAGTAAGAATACCGGATATAGTTAATTAATTACTCACTCACGTTACGCAAGTGTGAGGAGAAAGGTAAAAAATTCGATTAATTTTCTGGTATAAAAAAAGAGGTTGAAAATAGATAAGCAACTCTTAGTTTCAGGAAATCTCACATTAGCAGAGTTATGGAAAATAATAAATCCTGCCGTAAGAGAAATTGAGAGTGAAGACGGAGTAATCATAATAGGTGATACCATAGAAGAAAAACCGGTGGGAAGTTACGAAGTTGAGTTCGATGGGTCGAGATCGACAAGATGTGTGTATTTCTATCGGCTTCAGTGTAACAACTTTTCAGAAACGAGAAAACTTTTATTACTCAAATAAAATAAACATTAAGAAAGGATTTTTTTATGAAGCGCTTAATTAAATTTATTCTCGCAATACTTTTAATCGTGTTATGCACGTCTATCTCGACGGCACAAATCCCTCGCACTTTATCATATCAAGGCGTGCTAACAGATAGCTCTGGGAACCCAAAACCAGATGGAATGTATACATTCACATTTCGTTTTTACGATGTTGCAACCGGCGGTGCTGCACTTTGGACAGAAATTAAAGATCTTCAAATAAAACGAGGGTTGTTTTCAACTACCCTCGGAGATATTTCTTCCTTCACACCACCAGTTACATTCGATAAGCCCTACTGGTTAGGCATTAAACCTGGATCCGAACCTGAGCTTTCTCCACGCATATCCTTCTCATCAGTTGCGTATAGTCTCAATTCGTTAAAATCTGATACTGCCCAATATGCAAGGACAACGCCTTCGCAAATGTATGTTGATAGTGCTCGGATAGCCGGAACCATTTCTGATAATACAATTACAACTAACAAGATTGTAAATGGCACAATTCAGCGTGAGGATGTTGTTCCAAATTTTACAGCACCATATAGCGATACCGCTGCTTATGCACGAGTTGCACCCCAAGCCGGATTCGTCGATAGCGCGAGAGTTGCGGCAACGATACCGGATGGCATCGTGACAACGAGTAAGATCGGGAACAACGCAGTGACCAGCGGAAAGATTGCTTCGGGCCAAGTGGTAAAAAGTATCAATACACTTAAAGATGATGTAACACTTGCCGCGGGCGCGAACGTTACAATTACGCCGAGCGGTGGAACGCTGACAATTGCTTCGAGTGGCGGTGGGAACGTGAATGGCACAGGCGCAGCATCTCAGGTACCGTTCTGGACAGGGACATCGAGTATGAGTGGAGATGATGGATTAGTGTGGGATAACACGAACAAGAGACTTGGTGTTGGGACAACGAGTCCATTATATCCATTAGACATTTCAACCGGGGCCAACATAGGTATACGCGCAATAATGAGCAGCACTTCCGGCTATGGAATATATGGTGTGGCGACAGCAACAACGGGAAGTACGTACGCAGTCGGAGGAAATAATTCAAGTTCCAATGGAATTGGAGTATATGGTTACGCATCTTCGACCACAGGTGGCAATTACGGAGTCTTTGCAGAGAGTAAAGGTTCCACCGGGCGAGGTGTTTCTGGTCTAGCATCGTCGACCGATGGAGTTGCCTATGGAGTCTATGGGGAAAGCAACAGCTCCGCTGGAACCGGGGTTTTCGGTTTCGCATCATCAACAACGGGAACCAACTATGGCCTATCAGGCCGTAGCAATAGCTCTGGTGGAATCGGTGTCCATGCCTTGGCGTCATCCACCACCGGGATAACATATGGAGTGATTGCACAGAGTAGCAGTTCAAGTGGCATGGGTGTGTATGCGCTCGCATCAGCGGCGTCAGGCAACACCCTCGGGCTCTACGGAGTGAGCCTTAGTTTTGACGGCACAGGTGTGTATGGCAATGCCCCATCGACGACCGGATTCGCCGTCGGCGTCTATGGAAGAAGCATGAGTTCAGATGGCAAAGGTGTGTACGGCAATGCACCATCGACGACTGGCACCACTTACGGAGTTTATGGAACGAGTTCTAGTTCATCAGGGACTGGCGTTAGAGGCCATTCCCCATTTTTCGGGACAAAAATAATTTCTGGTGCTAACGGAATTTTAAA
>JASEGV010000027.1 GCA_030017895.1 Bacteroidota bacterium
CAGGAACAGCAAAATTAGATTATAGCGAATTAAGCAATAAACTTAATTTGGATTATACACTACATGAATCTGAGTTAATTTCAGCCGAACATACGCGAAACGGAGACGTTACACCTACTTTACAGAATAGCGATGGAAACATTGTAGAGTTAAATCCACAGGAATGGGTTGATTTAGTTTTCACATCCCCACCTTTATCAGAGGGTATGAAACGTTCGTTTATATTTGTATCGCGCGGCAGGTATGAAAAGATTGAAAAGTTAAAAGAAAACTTAGTAATCAAGAAGCAGCAGACAATTTCAAGTGCTGGACAGAATATTCCAACTAAGTACGACTTGCATCAAAATCATCCAAACCCATTTAATCCTGTAACAATCATCAATTATCAATTGCCAATTGCCAATTAACAATTATACAACGCTCAAAGTTTACGATGGTTTAGGTCGTGAAGTAGCCACACTTGTGGATGGGTACAAAGAAGCCGGATATTATGAGGTTACTTGGGATACGATGAATATTCCGAGTGGTGTTTCCGCCAGAGGCGGATACGCCTCAGGCGTATATTTTTACAAACTAACCGCAGGTCAGTTTACATCTGTGAAGAAGATGATCATGATGAGGTAAGTTGAATAAATAGCAAGAATTAAACAGGCTGGGCGACGAGCACTCTTACGATGCCGTAATCCGTAAGAATTCGTTGCCCAAAATTAATGAACCGATTTAACAATCTACAATTAACCATCTGAAATCTAAGCAGTGGTTTTAACCTTGCTTTGTTCTTTGCGTGATTCACGAAAACTGCTATAGAACTAATCCGATTACGCCCATCATCCTACCCGATTTTTCCTTATCGCGGCGGTGCGAATGGAATAAGTTAGCGTTGCATATCGTGCAATATTCGGAAACTTCGATATTCTCTTCACTAACTCCTGCATTTAGCATCAGAGTTTTGGCGTGTTGCTTCAAATTAAGATGCAGCTTTGGATTTCGAACAAGAACCTCTTTCGAAAATCTGTTTGCCACATCTTCACCAACTTCATAACAACATACACTGGCGGCAGGCGCAATATACGAAATCAGGTCTGTGGGAGATGTTCCAAATTCTTCCCTCATCATCCGGATTGCCCGTGATACGATATTCATCTCGCTTCCACGCCATCCTGCGTGCACAGCTCCTATTGATTTCGTTACTGGATCGAACAGGAACACAGGTAAACAATCGGCGGTGCTAATAGTTAAAAAAATCCCTTTTGAGTCAGTAATCAATCCATCGCACGAGTCGTAGCCGCCTTGAACATATACTCTCTGAACTACGCCACCCTGAACTTGTCGAGGTATTGCAAGCTCGTCCAATCCGATTTTCAAGGCGCCAAAAAATCGCTCACGGTTTTCTAAAACGTTCAGCCGTTCATCTCCAACATTGAAGCTCAAATTCATTCCGAATGGTTCCGGGCTAATTCCACCAAGCCGTGTGCTAAATCCAAATTTTATTTCGTTGAACTTTGAAAATTTTTCTGATGCGATTATTACTATTTCACTCATATTGGTAAGGTGATAATAAATGTAGTTCCTGTATCTTTATTTGTAATAAACGAAATCGCTCCACCTGAATCATCAATCGTTTTTTTCACAATAGCTAACCCTAATCCCATTCCGTCGGTTTTTGTAGAAAAGTTTGGTTCAAATATTTTGCTTTTTATTTCGTCTGAAATTCCCTGACCTGTATCGTGAATATTTATCTGAACATTTTTATCAACTTGTTCTACGATAACAGACACAGTCCCCTGTTCATTCATAGCTTGAATCGAATTCCGGATGATGTTAATAAAAGCACGCCGTAATTCTTCTTTGTCTGCGTTCACTCGAAATTCATTTTCAGAGCTATTAAATTTGAAATTAACGTTTTTGTATTGTTCAAAGAGATGGATTGCTTCTTTGAGAATTTCGTTAAGATCGCACTTTTCTATTTTTCGGAATGGCAAACGTGCAAAGTTCGAAAACTCAGAGGCAATTCTTGTAAGTGTTTCGACCTGTTCAGTAATCATCGACACTCCCTTCTTCAATATATCATCAAAATTATCGGCTTTATCTTTATACGCTTGTTGAAGATGTTGTACTGCTAATTTTATTGGCGTAAGCGGATTTTTAATTTCGTGTGCAACTTGTTTCGCCATTTCTTTCCAGGCTAATTCTTTTTCGTATTTTATTAACTCTTCTCGTTTTTGTTTTATTTCGTCAATCATCTCATTGAAGGTCTGTTCAAGTTTACCAAGTTCATCGGTGCGTGTAAATGGTATTTTGTAATCATAATTACCTTCCCCAACCTGTATTGCTGCATCTGTCAACCGGCGAATTGGTTTTGATATTTGTCCAGCGAAAAAGATACCGAGTAAAAATGCGATTAACAATACTACCGTATAAACTCCTAATAAATATGCATTTCGTTCTTGCAAATCTTCCTCGATACTCGCCTGATTGTAAAGTGTAGGAACGGCAATTATTCCCACTAATTGATCTTGCTTATTTATTACAGCTTGATAACCGACTAAATACCCGAAAGTTCCTATCGCTTGCGATTCAACAAAAAAGTGCCTGCCTAATATATTTATGTTGTAGTAAACATCAGGTGAGATTCGTCGATCAATAAGCTCAGCATCAAGCAGTTCCGGTTTACTGCTCGCTACGATTTCACCATTGCTGTATAAACTAAAATCTACTCCTGTGCTGGCAGCAATTTCGGATATCAGTTTATCATCGGGCAAAGGATCGGATTTCAGTGTGTAATATTTTTTGATATGTGAAAGGATTACGTCGGTTTGTTTTTCCAAATTAGTGCGATTTGTTTCGCTTGCCCGTTGTGTTGCAAACTCACGATTGTAGTAACTTATTACTATAATTGGAATTACCGACACCATAATGAAAGCTATCAGCAATTTTGTACGGAAATTGAATTCGAGTTTTCGCTTCCGATAACCAGCTATTCCTACCCACAACATAAAATAAATACTACAACACACTACTAAAAAGAAAAGCAACAACCTTAGAAAATTCAAAACATCACTAACAACACCCCCTCTTTCTCCGCTTATTGCGATATATTTATTTGGTTGATCAACTGCCTTTACGTAAACCATTTCATAATTTTTACTGTCAACTTTTTCTTCAACGAAAAAACTTTTTTGACTTCTCAGCGAGGTATCCGATAAATAAGGCGACCGGTAAACACTCTCGAACTCCCGGTTGGATGTGTATATCCGCCAGTCATTAATATATTCTGAATAAAATAAATTTTTATAATATGGTTTGAAGTCGAACCCTGTGTAAGTTTTTAGGATATCATACGAATCGCTTCGAAATAATTCACCTCGTACGGCAGTAACTTCCATTCGAACGCTTCCTGCGGGAGTTCCATCTTCAAAATATACCGGTGCATTACCAACATAATGTTTTACAAAACCATCCTCGTCTTCCCTGACCATAATCGATCGCGAAGTTGTTATAATTGGTTCCTTCTCAATCGGTTCCATCGAACCGACTTGAAAATTACTTGCAATACGTGAGTCGCCATTAATAATTGTAATCCGACAATTGTAACCTTCGCGACTTAAAATAGTTTTTGCCCATTCAGTGAAAGCATAATTTTTTAAATCATCGTTCGATTTCAGACGATCTGCCGTTTCTTTTGTTGCGATTTGATTTAATGCCTCGTCTATCATAAATGCAATCCAGTTATCTACAGGACGAGCAACTTCGCTTGCATACGATTTTAACTTTGAACGCATATCAATTTGTACGGCTGCGAACAGAAAATAAGCTGCCAACAAAACCGCACTCAAGCTAAACACAAGTGCATTCTTTTGGTTGATTGCTTGACCTCGTATGATGAATTTTTGTGAAAGAATCCCAAGTATTAACAAACCGGATACTATCAAACTTCTTTCGAGGTTAGATGTAAGTGGATTAGGATGAAGTTCGCCGTAAATAAAACTGGCTGCTATAAATATCCCGAAAACAGACAGCCAGCCGAGGTAGTTATTTTTATTCCAATATGAATAAAGAATTAACAAGGTTGAAAGCAAAACAAAAGCTGCCGAAATTAAAAACAAACACAAATACATTATCAACAATACGAAAGGTGGAAATGCAGGATCGATGTAGCTCAAACTTGAATCAAACACCACACTGTGAGTAATAGCCACATATCCTCGTAAAAGAAAAAGAAAAATGAATGAAAAAATAATTGTGATACTTAGCGAGATTACACGGTTTAAATTTAAGTTGTTATTTTGATTAATAAATTTTACGGCATAGTATCCGATATAAACAATGCTGGTGATTAGAATGATTGAGGTAATCAGCAATTCACCTATGGATTTTGCAACACCAAATCCAAAACCCGATGCAAAATATGACGGATCGAATATGCTTATTGGGAACAAGCCGGTTGGAAAATCGATAGCAAGCCAGAGAAACCTAACAATCCATAAAACTGCGACGGCAATCAGCGCCCGGTAGAACAATCTTATGCGTATATGAACAATTTTGAAAGTATAAAATAAAACGAGAAGAGATAAAAATATAATCAAGAATACCCGCACCGATGAAAAATTCTGTTTAACCTCATCTATTACCCCGGCCTTTGTATTTGCCTGCCGGTAACCATAGCCAAGTATGTTTCCATCCAATGCTTTAAACGGAATTGATATTACCCCTTTTTCCTCGCTCGCTTTCGATCTGTTTGAAAAATCGAAACTAACAGGATAATTCAAACTTTGTGTAAATGCTTCTTCGAAAATTTCGGAGCTAATGAAACGATTGCTTAACGGATAATTTACATCGAAAAGTTTCTTAACGAAAACGTACCCTATAGGCAAATCGTTTTTCATAATCGGATGGACAACCAATAGCCAAGAAAAAATCGAACCTTGCTCGATGTAGGAAAATGGTTTTGTTGAGGTTCGATTTAATTTAATATCCGACCCGATGCTTTTCGACCATCCCAATAAATACAATTCGCTATCATAAACTTCGATGCTTCCACCTTTAACTTCAAATATTTTTAGCGATCGAAATAATGCTTGTTCATCGCCACCCGAAACTGCATCTATAATGGATTTATGATTGGTAATTTGGGCTGCTAATGAAGCTGCATAGTTCTGAAATTTTTGAAATTGATTTTGTGTTTGTGAAATTAGCAGTGCTGTTTTTTCTTTTAAAATTGCTCCCCAATTACTCTCAATTGATTTGATAAAAAATTTTTCAACCAAAAAAGAAAGAACAATTATCAACAAAATAAAAAAGACGATATAAATAAATCGTCTTTTAACAAATTGTTTATAAAGCTTAAAAATTAAGTTCGACATCAGGAATTAATAAAAATTAATCTTATCAATCACCCATTTACCGTTTGATTTAGAGAGAGCTGCATATACCTGCACACTTTCGCGGTTACCTTTAATCCGGAATAATGCGCGTCCGGTTGCAAAAGGAATTTCGTCAGCGAAACCGTAAGTAGTAAATGAAAAACCGAGTGGTTTGCGTGCTGTTAAAAAATTCTTGATGATGTAATATGTCTGATTGCTGCTGAAATAACCGCTCTCGCCGCCTCGTATGCTTACATATACCTGTTGTGCGAAATAGCCTGCAAATCTGTCGATTTCGCCTGCATCAACACCCGATTCAATGGCTTTAAATATTTCCCGATTTTTTTCCTGCCCATCCTCCTGCGCCTTGAGGTCCAATGCGATTAGAGTTATCAGTATGAGCGATATGTAAATAATTTGTTTCATCGTTGCTGTGTAAAAATAAAGCATATATACATAAAAGTCAATTCCTTCCTTCGGCGCCTGGCCCAAATTTCAATTCCAGCCGACCTTCAACTACATTACGCTTTAAGTATGGATTCCCTTTTTGCAATTGATACGACCAGTCAAAAACCGCTCTTGTAGATGAGATAGATATAACACGAAACTTCGCATAGTGGTCGTCGTTAGTCCATACAACATAAGTTCTTCCAACACGGAGTATTGCATCTTTAGTTGCCGACCAGCCGCTGCTTGGAGCTTTTGTAATATCATAGAGAGAATTAGTGGCGCCCATATCTTTGATGTCGGTATCATTCCAAACGTTCATATAATATTCGCCGTTGTAATATTCGAAAAATATATCAGTGTATTGATCATTATATTGCCCGATGGTATAAGTTGAAAAGTCGTAGCCGGCGGTTGCCGGACGAGTCCGGTAATCGTTTATTGATACTCCAAATCCTTCGGGGCGTGGCGTAGCAAATGCAACTGCATCGCTCAACTCGCTTTCATTATTTGTATAATCGTATGCTGAAACAGCATAGTAATATGTTGTCCCGTTGCGAGCATCTTTGTCGTTAAAATAATTTCCGCCAGTTGTACCAATCAATTCATACCGTCCGCTGTATGAATAACTTACCCAAACTTTGTAACCTGCCACGTCACGCTCAGGGCTATGATTCCAATCCAAGTACGCTTTACTATCTCGCGCTTCTGTATACAAACCCGATGGGGGTGATGGCGCCTTTGTGTCGGGGACTTCGACATCAATATAGCAGCCGCTTAATAAACTTATTGCAATTCCTGTGAGTAAAAATTTTAATTTTTTCATTTTCGAATCCTTTCATATTAATCTGCTGTGAACATAACTCCCAAATCCTGTGCCAGCACAGGAAGCTCAGAAATACTTATGAAATATTCAAAGTAAGTAACTTTATAAATACGTTTCTGTATAAAAATTTAGACACCTTGCAAATTTATCAATCCGAAAAATGTATCATCCCATTGTTTATGATAGCATAACATTTTCCAATCAAAGTTCTGCCACCGAACGGTGTATTTTTTGATTTTGATTTGAATTTCTTTGCATCCACATTCCATTGTTTTTGTATATCAAGGATTGTAAAGTTTGCTTTTTCTCCGACTATAATTTTTACAGAAGGTAAGCTTAATATTTTTCTTGGATTGATAGAAAATTTTTCAATCAACTGATTGATTGATAATATTTTGGGAATTACTAATTCAGTAATTGCTAACCCAACTGCTGTTTCTAATCCCACTATTCCGAAAGGTGCTTCCAAGAATTCAACTTCTTTTTCATCAAACGAATGCGGTGCGTGGTCGGTTGCGATTACATCTATAGTTCCATCACGCAATCCTTCTCTGATTGCATCCACATCAACTTGCGTACGTAAAGGAGGATTCATTTTAGTGTTGGTATCGAATGTTCGAACAGCATCATCAGTAAGCGTAAAATGATGAGGTGTAACTTCGCAAGTAACCGGAAGATTTTTCTTTTTTGCCTGTCTGATTATTTCAACCGATCCTGCAGTGCTGATATGAGCAGCATGATAAGGTGCGCCAACATACTCAGCAATTCTGATATCCCTATCTATCAAAATTTCTTCGGCAATTGAAGGTATCGGTGGTAAACCGAGGGACGTTGATACAAGTCCTTCGTTCATCACACCCAATTTTGCAAGAGCGCGATCTTCGGAATGTTGGATTATTATTTTACCGAGCATATTCGAGTATTCTACCGCACGGCGCATCATTTCCGGGTTTTCTATCGGTGAGCCATCATCCGAAAAGGCAACTGCACCTGCTTCAACAAGTTCAATCATTGGTGATAGTTCTTTACCTTCACGATTTTTTGTAGCTGCTGCGACAGGGTAAACATCGACTAAACCATTCAAAGCTTTTGCTGATTTTTCTTTAATAAATTTAACCACTGACGCATCATCAATCGGCGGATTTGTATTTGGCATACAGCAAACCGCTGTAAAGCCACCTGTAGCTGCAGCACTTAAACCTGTTTCAATTGTTTCCTTGTGCTCATAACCGGGTTCACGCAGATGAACATGCATATCAATGAAACCAGGGGCAACAATTTTTCCATCCAAATCATACTCTTGAACATTTTCACTCGCTGAAATCTTTGGTGCAATTTTTTTAATAATACCATCAACTATTAATATGTCGGCAACTTGGTCGATGTTTTCAGATGGATCGATTATGTGTGCATTTTTTAATAATATTTTCATTTCTGTTCCCTAAACATTTTTTTTATTCCATTAATTCAGTTTCCGGTTCCAAGCAAATAAAGTACAGCCATTCGGACTGCAACACCGTTTAGCACCTGTTGCAAGATTACGCTTTGTTCCCCGTCAGCAACATCTGCAGAAATTTCGACATCGCGATTTATAGGACCGGGATGCATGATCACCATTGGTTTCATTGCTCTCAACAATCTTTCTTTTGTGATCCCAAAATAATTATGATACTCACGAGTCGATGGTAAAAACGAACTGTCCTGCCTTTCAAGTTGAATACGCAGTACATTCAGGATATCCGCATCTCTGATAGCATCATCAATATTATGGTAAACTTTTATACCTAATTTTTGTATGGCTCGCGGAATCAGAGTTGTAGGACCGCACACAGAAACATTCGCACCCATTGTTTGCATTCCGTAAATATTTGAGAGAGCAACGCGGCTATGCGAAATATCTCCAACAATACAAACGTTTAAACCATCCAACTTTCCAAACTTTTCGCGTATTGTGTACATATCGAGTAATGCTTGAGTTGGGTGTTCGTGAGTTCCGTCGCCGGCATTAATGATGTTAGCGTTCATCACACGACTTAAAAAGAGAGCAGCACCGGGAGATGAATGGCGAACAACAACCATATCAATTTTCATAGCTTCAATGTTGCGGGCAGTATCTTTAAGAGTTTCACCTTTTGCAACACTACTTCCGGCGACTGAGAAATTCACAACATCAGCCGAGAGCCGCCGCTCGGCAAGCTCGAATGATATTCGTGTGCGTGTCGAACTTTCAAAAAATAAATTTACAATAGTTTTACCCTGAAGAGTCGGAACTTTCTTGATTGGCCTTTCTAAAACTTCACGAAAGTTAATTGCAGTATCTAATATTAATTGGATGTCGTCCTTCGACACTCCTTCGAGTCCAAGTAAATGTTTACTTTGTAAAGCCATTGTCGTTCCTAATTTTTTAAATTTCGAATAATCAAACCTTCTGAATCAATAAAACACTATCTTCACCATCAACTTCTTTCAACCGCACTTGGATTTCCTGGTTATCGGATGTTGGCACATTCTTTCCCACGAAGTCGGCTCTTATTGGTAATTCTCTATGACCTCTGTCTATCAAAACCGCAAGTTGAATTGTTTTTGGCCTGCCTAAATCCATTAACTGATCTAATGCCGCACGAATTGTTCTACCTGTAAAAAGGACATCATCAACTAATACAATATTTTTGTCGGTAACATCGAACACAATATCAGTTCCTTTTAAAATAGGCTGCTTAAGTTTTGCGCGCAGGTCGTCTCGGTAAAGTGTTATATCCAACATACCGATAAGCATTTCTTTTTTCTCGATACTCGTAATCAGTTCAGCCAACCGTTTTGCTATAAACTCGCCCCTTGTTTTAATTCCAACCAGTGCAATCGATTCGATACCTTTGTTGTGCTCAATTATTTCATGCGCCAAGCGGGTTAGTGTCCGCTGCATTCCAAGTTCATCAATTAGTTTCGGTTTTGTTT
Organism: Bacteroidota bacterium; assembly: GCA_030017895.1. NCBI lineage: Bacteria > Pseudomonadati > Bacteroidota > Bacteroidota bacterium. Next base: position 9,592 of record JASEGV010000027.1, read on the forward strand.
TCATATCCTCTTAAAAATAAAATGCCTCAAGCTCCGCAATTGGAACTGAGGCATGTTCTGAATTTTATTATTTGATTTTTTCATATTTTCCTTTCCTATCTCACTGAATAGGTTTAAAGGTTAGTGGGTGGTATAGGATTTGAACCTACGACCTCACGGATGTGAACCGTGCGCTCTAACCAGCTGAGCTAACCACCCAATTTTCGCTATGCAAATTTATAGAAAATATACCCGAAAGGCAAATATTTGAAAGATAATTATTAAATACATATATTAAATCAAAAATGGAAACTCGTATATTAAAATCTCATAAGAAGATAGCCCTTGTTGCACACGACAACAAAAAAAATGATTTGATAGAGTGGGCGCGATTTAACAGAGGACTACTTGCGGAACATAAATTATTTGCAACGGGAACGACGGGACGACTATTAGAAAATGAACTCAATTTAGAAATTGTAAAATTAGAAAGCGGTCCCCTCGGCGGCGACCAGCAAATCGGGGCGAAGATAGTTGAAGGCGAAATCGATTTTTTGATTTTCTTTTGGGATCCTCTCGAATCACTTTCGCACGACCCTGATATAAAAGCGCTGCTACGATTAACCGTCGTTTGGAATATACCCGTTGCCTGCAACCGCGCAACAGCCGACTTCATAATTTCCTCGCCGTTGATGTCGAACGAGTATGAAAGAGCAATGCCCATTTACGAAGACTATAAAAAACGGATGTAATCGCAAATCCATGCACAAACAAATCATTATTTCAAACGGCAAGCTAACACTCCCAAAAGGATACAAACCTTCCTTAAATTTACGCACTACGGAAGAGGCAATAAAATTCATCAAGGATTTTTTTCAAATTAATTTAGCTAAAGAATTAAATCTAAAAAGAATCTCTGCGCCTATTATCGTATTAAGTAACACCGGTCTCAACGATAACTTAACGGGCACCGAAACACCGGTTAGTTTTAACGTTAAATCGATAAACGAAACGGCTGAAATTGTTCAATCGTTGGCGAAGTGGAAACGTAACGCTCTTGCCGACTATGGATTCAAATACGGCGAAGGACTTTATACCGATATGAATGCCCTGCGCCCGCATGAAATTCCAGATAATTTACATTCAATCTATGTTGACCAGTGGGATTGGGAAAGAATTATTAATGATAAAGAAAGAAATTTAGATTTCTTAAAAACTGTAGTTCGTAAAATCTACAAAGTAATTAAACAAACCGAGAAAAAGGTTTGCAACAAATATGAACAGATAGGACAATCATTCCTCCCGACCAATCTACACTTCATACACAGTGAAGAACTTGAAAGTAAATACCCATCACTTTCGCCACAGGAACGCGAACATGCCATTTGCAAAGAAAAGGAAGCTGTTTTTGTAATCGGTATCGGTGCGAAATTAAGCAACGGTTCACCTCACGACAGTCGAGCAGCCGATTATGATGATTGGTCAACCGAAACTCGAAATGGTTACAAAGGTTTGAACGGCGATATACTTGTTTGGAATCCTGTTCTCGGTCGTGCGTACGAACTTTCGTCGATGGGTATAAGAGTGAATAAAGATACCTTATTACAACAACTACACATTAAAGGTGAAACAGCCAAAGTAAAATTATATTATCATCAGAGATTGTTAAAAGGAGAATTACCTCTGACTATCGGCGGCGGTATTGGACAATCAAGATTATGTATGTTCTTTTTAAGAAAAGCACACATCGGTGAAGTTCAGGCGAGTATCTGGACCAACGAAACAAGAGATATCTGCAAGAAAAATAATATATTTTTGTTGTGAAGCAGATGATGGAATTTAATTACAACAAAATTAAACACTCAGATATAGAAAAGATAAAAGAGATTGTCGGCAGTGAAAATATTTTTACTGAAGAAGAAACAAGAAACATTTACGGCAGCGATGAAACTGAAGATTTCAAATTTCCACCCGAAGTTGTTGTAAAACCAATTGACACACAACAGGTTTCAAAAATTCTAAAATTAGCAAACGAAATTAATATTCCTGTAACTCCGCGAGGTGGCGGCACCGGACTTTCGGGAGGCGCACTTCCGATTTATGGTGGGATATGTCTTTCGATGGAAAAATTTAACCGCATAATTGAGATTGATGAGAAGAATTTTCAAGCTGTAGTCGAGCCGGGGGTGATAACACAAAAATTCCAGGAAGAATTAGAAAGCCGTGGTTTGTTCTATCCGCCGGATCCGGCATCGCGAGGGAGCTGTATGTTAGGTGGCAATTTGGCTGAAAACTCTGGAGGTCCACATGCTGTGAAATATGGAGTTACAAAAGATTACGTGCTGAGTATAGAAGCAGTTTTGCCTACCGGCGAGATAATAAGCACCGGCTCAAGAACTCTGAAAAATGTAAGTGGCTACAATCTAACCCAACTTATTATTGGCAGCGAAGGAACTTTGGCAGTGATTACAAAAATCATAGTTCGTTTAATTCCGCTCCCAAAACTTCGAAAAGTTATGTTAGTAGCTTTCAACTCCATTGAAGATTCCGTGTCGGCAGTTGCGAGCATATTTCAGGAAGGGATAACTCCCGCTGCAATCGAGTTTATGGAGAAGTCGGCAATAAAAGCCACAGAGGAAAAAAATGATAAAAAATTTCCAAACAGCAATGCAGAAGCACATCTTCTGATTGAAGTTGATGGAAACTATGAAGAGATTTTGAATAAAGAAATAGAAACAATTGCCAGAGTAGTTGAACGACACAATTCACTCGATATTTTACTTGCGGAAGATAGACAAAAAGTTAATGATGTTTGGGATTTACGAAGAAGTATAGGTGAAGCGGTAAAATCTATTTCAGCATATAAAGAGGAAGATACGGTTGTTCCGCGTGCACACTTACCTCAGCTCGTGAAAGGTGTGAAAGATATTTGCAACAGATATGGAATTACATCCATTTGTTACGGACACGCAGGTGATGGTAATGTTCACGTGAATATTTTAAAGGATAAACTGGATGATAAAACGTGGGATGCTAATATAGATAAAGCCATACGAGAAATTTTTCAACTGACAGTTTCATTAGGAGGAACAATCTCAGGCGAACATGGTATTGGTTACTCACAAAAATCGTATTTACCGATTGCTCTTTCTGAAATCGAAATAGAATTAATGAAAAAGATAAAACACTTATTTGACCCGAAAAATATTTTGAACCCGGGGAAAATATTCGCATGAAACTCTTTTGATGTCTATTATTGGTGAAATATCTGCATTAATTACAGCATTTTGCTGGTCGGGTTCGTCAATTTCGTTCGCCGAAGCAACAAAAAGAGCCGGGTCGGTATTAGTCAATGTTGCACGTTTGATCGTTGCGGCATTTTTTCTACTAATCACAATTCTAATTGCTCAAATCAGTTTACAACTTTCATCAACACAATATACTTGTTTAGTAGTTAGCGGAATTATTGGTTTAACTTTCGGCGATACATTTCTCTTCAAAGCATATCAACAACTCGGTGCACGAGTAACTTCGTTGATAATGTCGTTTGCTCCGGCAGTGAGTGCTTTGTTGGCATTTATATTTTTAGGCGAGGTTCTGTCAATTCAGGATATCATAGGAATACTTATAACAATCGCAGGTATCGCAATTGTGGTTCTCGAAAAAAATGAAAACGTTTCGCTCAGGCGGACATTTTTTAACATCGGTTTATTGATGGCATTTTTAGGTGCAGTCGGTCAAGGGAGTGGATTAGTCTTCGCAAAAATGGCTTTTAACGAAGGTGATATTAACGGTTTTGCTGCAACTTTTATACGAATAGCTGCCGGTTTAATTACTTTATTTCCGATAGCTTTAATTTCGGGACGATTAAAAAATCCTTTCAAAACATTCTTAGCCGACAAACAAGCTTTTAAATATACAGTGTTAGGTGCGCTGATGGGTCCTTACTTCGGTATAACATTTAGCTTAATCGCAATTTCGCATACGAAAGTCGGTATTGCGGCGACGATTATGGCGATCGTTCCGATATTAATGCTGCCGTTAGTAAAATATTTTTATAAAGAAACAATAACTAAGCGGGCAGTTGTGGGAGCTTTTGTGGCAGTAGCTGGTGTTGCTTTATTATTCTTGTTTTGATTAGTGATTTTCAATTTGAGATTTTTTTGTGGCTCACACTATGAGTAATATTTTTTCTTCTCACACTCACCATTTCGGCAACAATACTCACCGCAATCTCCTCCACCGAAATTGCACCGATGTCTAATCCGACAGGTGCAAATATATTTTTCAGTCTCGATTCGTCTAATCCCTTCGCTATTAGATTTTTGTAAGAAACTAATACTTTCCGTTTACTTCCAATCATCCCGATATATTTTGGTTTGAATTTTAGAATCTGCTCAAGCACTAACTCATCGTAGCTGTGCCCGCGAGTTACGATTATCACAAAAGCTGTTTCTTCGATTTTAAGATGTTCAGAAATATTTCTGAAAGGTAAGCATATCGTTTTGTCAGCCTCCAGAAATTTATCACGGTTGGTGTATTCAATTCTATCATCAACTATAGTAACGCTGAAACCGCACGGGGCAGCAAATTTAGAAACAGCTTTGCCGACATGCCCGCCTCCGAAGATATAAAGCGGTGCCTTTCCCTCGATTGGCTCATAGATGTATAAATCATCTTCAATATTTTGCATCACCGGAATAAATTTTTCTAATACATTTTTAGGGAACGATTTAATTTCACTTAAATTGCCTAACAGCAATCGGTTAGCTTTATCGTATATCGATTTTTCAGAATTATTATCTTTACCAATTTTGGATACGAGTATGGTTTCTAGTCCGGCATCGCATCTCTCAGAAAGTTTTTTGAACAACTGTTGATGCGAAATGTTTATTGGTTCGATTAATACTTTCAGAGTACCGCCGCATATTAACCCGGTTTCTGCGTCGTCGTCATTCAATTCGAAATCCAAAATTACAGCTATATTTTTATCTTGAATTGCAGCCGCTCTTCGCATAACTGCATCCTCGACACATCCTCCGCCGATTGTTCCGGCAATCCGGTTTCCGTCTATGCCGAGCAGCATTTTCGATTGTGCGGGGGCGGGAGTTGAGCCAGACGTCCACACAATTGTCGCAAGCATGCCATGCTGGTTTAACTCAAGGAAATTACATATTTTTTCGAATATACTTTTCATTCAATATTCATTTGGTTAATATATTTTTCAAAAATCTCTGGTGTATCAACATTAATAAGAATCCCTTCTTCCCCGGTAGGAACTTCGATAACTTCATTATGATGTGCCCAGACTACTGCGCGGGCACCAATATCGTGAGGCGCTCGCATTAATTCAGAGAATAAAGAAGATGAAAATATTATAGGGTGGCCTCTCTTTGCATCGAATATCGGTACAACGATCGGTGGTTTTGTTTTCGAGTATGCCTCAATCAGTTTTTTAATCAATTCGGATGAGATTAAAGGTCTATCAATCGGACAAATCATAATCGCATCGCAATCATTGGGTGCACTTTTTATAGCCACTTGTATCGAAGAGAGTTGTCCTTTTTGATAATTCTCATTTATAACGAAATCAATTTTCAAGTCTGGAAGTTGAGCTATGATTTTATCAGAATCATGTCCTAATACGACACTAATTTCATGTAACCCTGCATTTCGCAATGTTGCTACGAGATGTTGAAGAAAAGTCTTCCCTTTAATTTGTAGAAGCGCCTTCGGTGAACCCATCCTTATGGATTCTCCAGCGGCGAGTATAACTCCGTAAATTGATGTATTCATTTGTTATTCTAATAATTTTCTGAAATGGCTAAGTTATGTACAAATATAAAAATTAAAACACATATTAAAAAAAATCAGATAGCAGAAGATAGTTTCTACTATCTGATTACGTTCACTATTAAAATTTAAATTGTTAATTACTAATTGTTAATTTTCAATTGACAATCGACTATTAACTATTGACCATTATTTACATCGTTAAAGCCATAACCGCTTTACAAGTGTGCAAACGATTTTCTGCTTCGGGGAATACACGTGAGTGTGAACCATCAATAACAGCATCGGTTACTTCGTAACCGCGGTCTGCTGGTAAGCAGTGCATGTAGATTGATTTTTTTGCAGTGAGTTTCATTTTTTCTTCGTCGCAAATCCAATTTTTGTATTTCTTCGAAATCTCTAAAGCTTTTTCGGGTGTATGGAAAAGAGATTCAATTCCCCACGATTTTGGATAAACTATATGAGCGCTTTCGAAAGCTTCATCCATATTATCTACTATTTCGAATTTCGTTCCGTTTTCTTTTGCAGCTTTCTTCGCGTATTCAACTTCGCTATCCATCAGTTTGTATTCCGGCGGATGTGCAAGTACTACATCAAGTCCGAAGCGCGGCATCAAAGTTATCAAACCTTGCGGGACGGACATCGGCTTTGCGTAACTCGGTGCATAAGCCCACGACACGGCAATTTTTTTACCGCGTAAATTCTTTCCGAACTCTTCCCGGATTGTCATCAAGTCGGCAAGCGCCTGGAAAGGATGGTCGATATCGCATTGCAAATTCATAACCGGCACATCGGCATGTTCAGCAACTTCCCGCATATACTTGTTGCCTTCGCCCGGAACCAAGTCGTGGCGGATGGCGATTGCATGTCCGTAGCTCGAAAGTATTATTCCCATATCTTTCGGCGATTCACCGTGCGCAACTTGTGAGGTTTCGGCAGAGATAAAGTGAGCGTGACCTCCGAGCTGTGTTAAACCAGCTTCAAACGAGTTTCTTGTTCTTGTCGATTTGTCGAAGAAAAACAAGAAGTTTGTCTTGTCCGGCAGGTAGCGATGTGGCTGACCTTTTCTGAAACGTATTTTTAAATCGGCTGCAACTTTCAGTGCAAGCTCGATTTCTTTTACTGACCAGTCCTTTGTTTCGATGTAATCTTTCCCCCGGACTGTGTTCGGGAGTTTTGGTAGTTTTGTTGGCATTGTGTTTCCTTTAATTTTAGATGATTATTTATTTCAAGAATTCTAATCGTTAATTGTTAATCGCTAATTGGCAATTGAAAATTGACTATTAGCCATTGACCATTAAATATTTTTTTTACCTTTTGCAGTTGTAATACTCGAATTAATTATTTTTGAAAGCTGAATACATTCTTCCGCGATTGGACCAATAATCTCGTTTGAGATTATTTTGCTTCTTTTTATTATCTCAAGCGAAATTTGAGTTTCATTCAGCTCTATCAAAACAATTCCCAACTTATGTAAAAAATCTCTTTTGCTCTCAGCACCTCTAGCCTCACCATAATTGTGAGCAGGTGAGGTTCCACATCGTAGAAGTTGATTTGAAAGATGCCTACCCGTATAGTTGTCAGGCAATTTTTCACAGAGCTTTATAATACTAACAGAAAAGTTGATGAATCTCTCTTGTATATCGTCTCCTTTTGCCATATTATCGCTAATTTTTTTCGAAATTGTTGATTGTTGATATCCAATTGTCAATTGATAATTGACTATTAACCATTGACCGTTATTTTTTGAACATATTCTAATTGTTAATAGCTAATGGCTAATTGTCAATTTGAAGATACTCAAATGGAAAAGCCGCATACCATGCCGCTGCTTTTACTAAATGTTCTACGGGAATTTGTTCGGTTGCCATGTGTGCATGGATTTCATTTCCGGGTCCGAAGCCGACACATGGAATGGCGTGCATTCCCATAATTGCAACACCGTTCGTGCTGAACACCCATCTGTTCACAACCGGTTGTTCGTTAAATAATTTTTCATACGTACTAACTCCCGCCTTTAACACTTGATGGTCTTCAGGCAAAAGCCACGTTGGATAATATTTTTTTGTCGGATATGTTAAGCCCTTCCAACTTGGAACGGCATAATCGAGCACAACAACTTCGGCATTTACTTTTTTAACACTTTCTAAATCTTGAATTTCTTTTACTGCAGATTCCCATGTTTCCGTGGCGGCAAGGCGTCTATCAAGATGAATTGTGGCAGAGTCGGCAACAGCGCAAAGCGAGGGGGTTGTCGAACGAATTTCTGAAATCGTTACTGTTCCTTTTCCAAGGAACGGTTCACCGGTAAGCCGTTCATTTAACTTTTCAATGTCTAATACGATGGGCGCAATTTTGTAAACCGCATTATCGCCACGCTCGGGTGCAGAGCCATGACAAGAAATTCCTTTAACGCGAACTTCTATTTCCATCCTTCCTCGCTGACCACGAAAAACACCAAGATTTGTCGGCTCTGCAATAACAACAACTTCTGGTTTTAATTTTAATTCGTTGATAATATATTGCCAGCACAAACCGTCGCAGTCTTCTTCCTGAACACTGCCTACAATATAAAGTGTAAAGTCATCTTGCAATTGTAAATCTTTAATAATTTTTCCCCCGTAAACGAGGGATGCCATAGCACCTTTCATGTCGCAAGCGCCTCGGCCATAAATAATACCGTCTTTCATCGCGCCAACGAACGGATCGACAGTCCAATTTTCAGGGTTGCCAACATCTACGGTATCGATGTGTGCATCCATTGCGATGATATGTTTACCGTTTCCGATTCGTCCGAGAATATTGCCCATCCCATCGATTACAATTTCGTCGTAACCGATTTTTTCCATTTCTTGCTTAATGCGTTCAACAACTTTTCCTTCCTGACTGCTTACAGATTTGATTGCGATAATGTCGCGAAGGAATTGTGCAACTTCTTTTTCATTTTTCTTTGCTGTTTCAAGAATTTTTTCATATGGAATATTCATAATGTGTTTTTGCCTGTTATTTATTTAACGAATTTTAACTTCTTTTTGGGATAGTGTTACTAATTTACCTGTGTAATTTTCGAATGGATAATTTGAGATAAATTTTTCAATTAGTAAACTGGACTCTTCTTTTACAAGAGACCACACTTCTTCATCGCTCATCCCCCGATCTGCGATTTCTGCAATAGCTGTAACTGTAAACCCTCTTCCTCTTAATAAAGATGCTAATCCTAAACTTACATTTTCATCGATAACAATTTTCATTCAGCGGGAACTGTCTTTTCCGTTGCTAGAAACGCAGCGAATTCCAATACCGCTAATATATCTTCTTTATTCAATCGTGGGAAATTTTTTAAGATATTTTCATAAGTTTCACCAGCAGCCAAATGCGAAAGAATTACCGACACAGGGATCCTTGTATCAGAAATACACGGCTCACCACTACAAATATCCGGGTTTGATGTGATTCTATTATTCATTGCTTTATCTCATCTTATTACAATTTGATATAATATAAAAAAGATTTAATAATCTCACAAAAAAAAAGTTAAACAGCTTCAACCATACGGTTAAACTCATTTATCAATTGATCAAAATACTCAACTTCATCCTCGAACAAACTACGCCAGTATTCAGGATTCCATTGTTCATTAATCTCTTCATAAGTTTTGCCCTGTTGTTCAACCCAAGTGTAATACTTGAGATTATGGATAGATTTTCGGTCATAGTATGTAAGCTCTTTGAAAAAGTCTGTGGATTGATGGAGTATTGGAGCATTGTGTCCTTTTGCGGCTTCAATGAAAGAATATTTTCCGTGTTCTTTTTCCAATTCAATCACGCGAGATGCATACATATCCGCCGAGTCTGTGAACATTGTGAAGATAACATCATCCTCAGTCATCTCGAAATATTTTGCAGTCTTTATCGCTGCAAGCATATTGGCGATACCTGAAATACCGAGCAATGAGAGTTCTTTGTACTTTGTACTTTGTACTCCAATACTTTCCAAATATTTCTTTCCTTCATCTTCATTGAATAATCTAAGAACTCGCATGCAATCCTCATCATCGATTGCCGCAACCGCATCGGTATTTCGGACGTTGTGAACCCACGGAACATGCTTATCTCCAATACCTTCTATGCGATGACCGCCGAAGCCGTTCATAAAAAGTGTCGGACACTGGAGCGCCTCTGTGGCAACAATTTTTAAGTGAGGGTATTTTGATTTGAGATAATCTCCGGCGGCAATTGTACCGGCAGAACCTGTGGCAGAGATGAATGCAGCCGCCCGACCATTTTTCATCTTGAGTGATTGAAATACTTCTTCAACAGCAGGACCTGTTACGTTATAATGCCAGATTGGATTTCCGAATTCTTCAAATTGATTGAAAATAATATTAAGAGGATCCTTTTTGAGTTCCCAGCATTTATCATAAATTTCTTTCACGTTTGACTCGCAGCCGTGTGTTGCAATTACTTCTGCGCCGATTTCTTTCAGCCAATCAAAACGTTCTTTGGACATTTCTTCGGGAAGAATTGCAACAGCAGTACAGCCGAGTAAAGCAGAATTGAATGCACCACCACGACAGTAATTACCCGTGGAGGGCCAAACGGCTTTATGTTTTTCAGGGTTGAATTCTCCGCTTACGAGTCGTGGTACAAGGCAACCAAATGCCGCACCGACTTTATGCGCACCTGTTGGGAAATATTTGCCTACTAGTCCGATAATCCTTGCTTTGACTCCTGTGATTTCTTTCGGAATTTCAAGATAATTTACACCGCCAAACAATCCGGTTTTAACATCGTTCTTCCAAGTAATTCGGAAGAGATTGAGCGGATTAACATCCCACAAACCAACTTTCGGAAGTCTTGATTTTAATTTATCCGGAATCGTTTCAGGGTTTCTCATTTGTTTAAAAGTTGGGACAACAATTCCTTTTTCCCGGCAACGATTTGCAGTCTTTTTTACTACTTCAGAATTTATTTGTTTGATTATTTTTGACATTTATTTATCCTGTTTTCTTTTAGTGTCTTTCTTTTTCTCTGGAGATGTTTTAGTTAGTTCATTTTTAAGTGCTTCGATTGTTGGGAGACTTCCTTTTAGGTTTTTCGGCAATAACTTTGTCAATCGGTATGCCGCTACACCAATTGGCTTACTCGTATTTCGCAGTGCATATTCAACAATCATTTTGTTTTTCGATTTGCACAGAATTATCCCGATGCTTGGTTGATCATTCGATTGGTAAAGTATATCATCGACAGCCGAAAGATAGAAGTTCATCTTCCCGGCAAACTCCGGCTGGAACTCTGAAACCTTTAGATCGATAACAATATAACAATGTAGTCGAGTATGGTAGAAAAGCAAATCAAGATAGTAATCTTGTCCACCGACTTCCAAGTGGTACTGCTGACCGACATATGCAAATCCAACACCTAGTTCCAGTAAAAACTCTTTAAGATGCTCAACGAGAGATCTTTCAAGATCGCGCTCGTTCGCTTTCGTTCCGATATTGAGAAAATCAAACGAGTACGGATCCTTTAATAATTGCTGAGCAAGATCGGACTGTGGGGATGGCAATGACTTTGGGAAATTTGAAATTGCTTTTCCTTGTCGTTTGTAAAGACCACTTTCAATTTGGTGAAATAGAACATTACGACTCCAGCCATTTTGAATCGTTTGTTCAGCGTACCAGAGACGTTCATTTGTATTTTTCAATTTTTCAAGCAAAGTCACGTTGTGACCCCAGGGTATTTCTGCCACAGCTTGAGGCAGATTAGCGGTAGTCAATTCTCGCACAGGTTGTGCGAGAATTTGAGATTGCTCAGAATAGGATACATATAGTGCCCTCATTCGCCAAATATTGCCAGAGGAGAATCCATGCATATCCGGAAATTCGCGCTGAAGGTCAACCGCAAGTCGTTCAACTATAGACTTACCCCAACCTTCACGTTCCTGGCGTTCCACAATCATTTTACCGATGTACCAGTAAAGTTCAATAAGCTCTCGGTTGACCGAAAGTGAAGCACGTACTCTTGCTTGAGCAATGCACTCCTTGATATTTGATAAAAATCTGGGATAACCTGATGGAATATTCTTCAATTGTGCATGAGCTGCTTGCACAATTGGACTTTTCCTCAGTACGGATTTTTTCTTAGAAGCCATAATTTAATATTTTAGAATTTACTTTCCATTCTTATCTTCCTGTGTTATAAAGCCAATCGGTCTGCGTTTTGGCTCCGGCAAAGGTAACGGCATCAATTTTTTTATTTCTTTTAATATGTGGATAATCGCTTTTTCATGAACATCCAATCTGCTCGTAAGTTTCTTTTCTAATTCTGCTAACTTCTCTGTAATCGCCTTATTTGCGGTGAATACTTCCCTCATTTTTACGAAAGCACGAACTACGAACACACTCATTTGTACCGCTCTCGGACTGTTAAGAACATTTGCCGCCATTATAGCACCGTGTTCAGTAAAAGCAAATGGCAATACCCGGCGACCACCGCGACCTTTCTTTGACCTCGCAAATTGCGATGTCAAAGTTTTATATTCTTCATCAACAGGAATATTATTGCTTTTCTTAATCATAAATCTCTACATCTGATGCGGTCGCAATTTGCTGCCACATGGTCGATATTCACTATTGATCCTATCACAATTTGTGATCGCATGTTCATCTCGTGACTTTCATTTCAGCACATCGATCCGCCGTAACAACATCCTTTACCTACATTCTATCCCATAGTTTTTGAGCACATTCTCTGGATCGAGCATTTATTCTTTCTTCATCTATATCTATTTTTAATTGCCGGTTCTCCATAAGCACTTTTCCACCGGCTATGGTTGTGTCGACTGTAGATTGTGAAATGCCGAAAGCGAGATGACCCAGAAATGTCGTTTCGTCAAATATCGTTGGAGGATAGTAATCTATAAGAACGACATCAGCAGCATAGCCTTCCTTCAACTCACCAACAAAAGGTTTCCAGTAGCGGTTGGCTATGCGTGCATTGTTAACAAGAAGTGTAGATAAAGCTTCCGTAAATCCAACGCTTGGGTTCTTCTGCGCTAAATGTTGCACCCAAAGAGCTGAGCGAACTTCTTCAAGCATATTGACCGTCATGGCATCAGTTCCAAGTCCGACCATAATACCTTTTTCATTCATCTTAATAATATCAGCAACACCAACCGCATTGTTCATGTTTGATTGAGGATTATGAGCAACTGCGGTACCCGTTTCAGCTAATATCTCCATCTCTTTTTCGTTTACATGAACACAATGAGCAGCAATAGTCTTTGATCCCAGAATTCCGAACTTTTTAAACCTCTCAACAACACGCATCTTGTACTGAGATTCGGAGTGTATCTGGTCTGAGTTCGCTTCTGCTGTGTGGACATGAAAACCAACGCCCAAATCTTTTCCGAGAGATGCGGCTTTTTCAAGTGTCGCGTCTCCGACAGTAAATGATGCATGAAGTCCGAACAAAGCTTTAAACTGATTTTGTTTATCATTATTACAGCGAGATATGAAGTCAGTGTTTTCCTTAACTCCCTCATCGACAATTTTTTGTCCATCGCGATCCGACACTTCGTAACACAAAGATGCGCGGAGTCCGACTTCTTTTACTGCATCAGCAATTCTTCCTAATGATCCGAGTACCGCAAATGGACTTGCATGGTGATCGATTAATGTTGTAGTACCGTGCCTGACTGCATCGATCGCCGGTATCAATGTGCTGTAATAGCAATCATCTAAAATTAATTGCTTATCAAGACGCCACCAAAGATTGTGCAGAACTTCATTGAAGTCCTTCGATGGAGCTGCTTTACCGTAGCCACGTACCATAGTAGAGTAAAAGTGCATGTGGGAATTTATAAATCCCGGCATTACAACCTTACCAGCCGCATCGATGACTTTATCATAAGTACCGGTAAAAGATTTTACAGGAGCGATTGATTTAATTAATCCATCCTCACATAGTACGGCATGATCGTAAAGTACCCGGTTTTTTTCGCCGAGTGTAATTATTATTCCATTTTTAATTAGTAGTGTCATATTAAGCCTCGTTTAGTATTTGAAGTTCATGCTTCGTCCGTTTACGCATATACAACGCACCCGAGAAACACTTTTGAGCGCAGATCGAGCAGCCGATACAATGTTCAGGATCGGTTACAGGTATTTTCTTTGAATCGAGTTCGATTGCAAAGTAAGGACATCGCGTACAATTGCCGCAGTGTTGACATAACTCAGCATTGACTGCAGAGATTTTTTTCACCTGAGTTAATTCCATAAAACCGGTAATTGGATCCGGAAGTGCATATCCGATAAGTTCATTAACTGAACTGATACCTCTTTCCTGCATAAGATAACTTAAACCTGAATGAAGCTCATCAATTATACCGTATCCGTATTTCATTACGATAGTACAAAATTGTACAGTTCTTGCACCGAGCGCTAAAAAATTAGCAGCCGATTTGTAGTCCATCGGACCACCATTCCCGGAAACTGTTACACCCAATTTTGAAACGTTCGAGAGTGTCAGATTTGAGATTGGAATAACACCTTCCCCACTCATTCCTACAACAACTCCTTCTTCCCATGATTTTTTATCACCTTGTCTGAATGCAAGCGTCGGGAAAGTATTCGCAAGCGTAACACCGGCTTTTTTATTAGGATATTTAGAAAAAACTTCTTTGATGGCAGTAATTATTGGATAAATCGCCGTAACTGCTGCCGTTAATTTGAATAGCTTCGGAACACCGGCATCGCCGACTTCCATTATCCAATCTATTATCTTTGCAGTCAATTCAGCATCCTGAGAAACGATGTCGCCCTTTGTTCCATCTCCGCCTTGCGGACAAGAAAGACTATACTCGATTCCCATAGCGCCCGCTGCCTCTAACTTTTTAGTGTTAGATTGCCAGACTGCTTTATCAAGTTCATCATTCCCGGTTACCGGACCGCCCGTTGAAGCAATTGTTAATCTGTCAGGGAATTCCTTTACCAACTTCTTTACTTCGCGACAAACGCGTTCAAGTTGATGTCCCGAAACATTGTCGCAATTAGCATAAGTCGATTTCGAGAAAGCGAACATGTACTCCGAAGGGATGTGAATAGGAATGTTATCGAATGCGGTTTTCATCACGCCGCCAGCCCAACCCGCTTCGTAAGCTTTTTTCATTTGCTCGTAACCGTCGGATGGCGGAGCGGCAGAAAGTAAGAATGGCGATAATATCTTGCGCCCAAAGAACTCTGCATCGATCGGAACCGGCAGCATAACCCGCCCCGACATAATTACACGACTCTTTGTTTTTCCATCGAATTTAGTAATATCCGGTTTATAGCGCCTTCCGGAAATATACGCATCAATTTCCAGGGCGGAATTTTTTCCCGCTGCTACTGCTTCAACGACTGTAGTCGGACCGGTTACCATGTCGCCTGTGTAAAACACTCGAGCATCATTTGTTTTTATATCAGACGAACGAGCACCGGTTGCAATAATTACGTAATCTACGTTCGGAAGGACTTGTTCTGTTCCCTTCAAATCAATTATGTTTTTCGGATGGAACTTCTTGCCGCGCGGCAACACAACTTTAATAGTTTTTAATCCGACAATGAATTTACCTTTTTTCAGAATTTCTGAAACTCGTACTCTTCCTGATATGGCAATACCCAACTCCTGTGTTGCTTGTCTTTCTTTCGCAGTCAGCGGCATCTCCGACCAGGTTTCGAGAGCAAACATCTCGACGTTTGATGCGCCGTGTGCGAGAGCTTCCTCAGCACAATCAAGCGCAACCGCACCACCTCCAATAATTGCAACTCGCTTTCCCTTTACTGAATATCGTTTAGCGTTACTGAGATATTTCATCCAGTCGATCGCTGATTCGCTGCCAATCATGGGAGGAATGAATACTTCATCTAATCCCGTGGCATTGAGAACGGCATCATATCCTTTCATACCCGCGGGTAATTTTTTCATATCCTTGAAAGAAATTTTTCCTAAAGTTAAAAAGAAATCTAAGTCGGTCTTCAAAACATTTGGTGATAGTCGTGAGTCCGGAATCAAGTTACACATTCCCCCCAAAGTATTTGACTTATCAAAAATATCGATAGTATAACCCTTTTGAGCAACGACGGCTGCCGCTCCGATTCCTGCCGGACCCCCACCTATTATTGCAACTTTCTTACCAATAAGTTCTGCGTTAGCTGACGGAACAAACTTCGGCATTACATCCAGTTGTTTTGCTTTTTCAATAATAGTTGCCTGCACAGCCGGAATATTTACCGCAGAATCAAAAGTTCTGTGAACGCACGCCTTCATGCAATGTGTATCAGGACAAACTGCACCGCACACTCCGCCAAGAGGATTGCTTCCCATGATGAGTGCGGCAGATCGTCGGTAATCAGCACGACTGCCGACTTTCACAGCCATAATAAAATCAGCCGGGGAACAATCCACCGGGCATGCTTCCTTACAGGGTTTTTCTTCACAATATTCACATTTCTCAATCTCTGCACGAAGCTTTGCATCGGTAAGAAATTCTGTTACAAATTTAGATTTTTTATCTTTTCTCATGATTATTCCTTTTGATTGATTACTAATATTGAAACCTCCGTGTGAGAGAGGAATCACAACGTGTTTATCAGTTCTTCCTATTTTTTTTAAACTTCTTTAATCGCATCGACAATTTGAACATAACCTGTGCAGCGACATAGATTACCCGATATCGCCGTTCGTATTTCTTCTTCAGTCGGATTCGGATTTTCATCAACTAATTGTTTTGCACTCATTATCATCCCCGGGGTGCAGTATCCGCAATGAACGGCATCGTGCTTCATGAATGATTTTTGTAGTGGGTGAAGTTCGCCTTTCTCAGCTAATCCTTCGATCGTCAAGACTTCTTTTCCTTCGATTTGAGGAGCAAGCACAAGACAGGAATTCACTGCCTCACCGTTGATGAGAACGGTACAAGCGCCGCACTCGCCAACTTCACATCCACGTTTAGTGCCTGTTAAACCAAATTCATCTCGGAGCAAGTCAAGCAGAGTTTGATTAGGATTGATTTCGAGTTTGCGAGGTTTGTTATTTATAGTTGTGGTTATTTGAATTTTTTTCATTTATTAACGATTGTAATAATTTTTAATAATTGTAATTGCTTGCTTTTTCCAACGCCCTTCTCACTAAAGCCCCAATCACTGGTTCTTTATACTCGGTCGACCAACGACGTCCGGTAAAAGAGATCATTACCTCAGAAACTTTTTTTCCGGCAGCTTCAAACAATTTCGTGGAAGGTTTTTCACCTATTAGAATTTGTTCAGCTTCAGTAACTCGTTGCCAAACGGGTAAGGCCGCACCGGGAACAATCCTCGCTTCGATAATCTTACCAGCGTCATTATAGAGGAGAATTGTTGCAACACTTAATCTTGAAATCGAAAGCGCATTGCGCCTGCCAAGTTTGATGAATGAACTTTTTGCATATCTCGGAAGTTTTTGAAATTTAATCTCCGTTAAAATTTCGTCAGGATTTGCTTGTGTTTTGTATGGCTTGATAAAAAAATCAACAATCGGCATCGTTCGGGCTGCAGCAACTGATTGAAGTGTAACGTCAGCGCCGAGCGCAACTAAAGCCGGAACCGTATCGGCACAAGTAGCAGCATTCATTACATTTCCGCCAACAGTTCCGCGGTTTCGGATTTGGGGTGCCCCGATTACAGAAGCCGCCTCGCCTAATAGTCCAGCATACTTTTTAATTATATTGGATTTTTGAATTTCGGTGTGAGTTGCAAGTGGTTTCAAAATTATCGAACCGTTCGATTCGGAAATTCCTCTCAACTCATCGATAGATGTTATATCGATAATTGTTTGTGGAGTTTTTGCATTCGGACGGCGAAGTTCAATCAATACATCAGTGCCACCGGCTATTATTCGCGCTTCGCTTTGAAGTACTTTCAGTACTTCGGTTGCTTCATTAATTGTTTTTGCAGATATGTATTCAAATGGTTTCATTTCTCAATCGTTCGGGTTTTACAGGAATCAAGAATTAGAGTTTCTTCCTTTTCTTTTTGAACGGATCCGCGTTCACCTGTGCGGGTTAATTTATGACCAAGAAGAACTCTCTCAAGATTTGCGGGTATTTCATAAATTCTTTTTCCGGTAGCATTGTAAATTGCATTTACAAGTGCAGGAGCTGCCAATTCAGTTGCTGGTTCGCCAATCGATTTTGCACCGAAGGGACCTGCAGCGTCTTCATTTTCTACAATAATCGCTTTAATTGGAGGGACATCCATCGCCGTTGCAATCAGATATTCATCAAAATTTAATTGTTTAGGAATTCCATTCTCGAATTCAAATTCTTCAAGCATTCCGTAACCCAGCCCCATTGCAACACCGCCGTAAATTTGTCCGAGAACAGTATTCCGATTTATTGCTTTTCCAACATCGTGTGCCGATACAAAATCGATAACATTTACTTTGCCGGTTTCAGTATCCACTTCAATCTCGGCGATGTTTGTTCCGTAAACGAATGTATAGTACGCATCACCCTGCCCGTGCTCTTCGTCCCAACTCGTGTGCGGTGATTTGTGCCAGCCGAGTCCATACATCGGTTTGCCTTTGTTAAAACACTCATCCGCTAATTCTGAAAATGAAGCGAGCTTCTGATCATTCAACACATCAACGAGATAATTATTTTTAATATCGAGATTTTGCAGCGCGACTCCTGTCATTTCGGAGGCAACGCTCAATAAAGTTGATTTTACTATCTCTGCCGCTTTCTTCGCCGCACTCCCCGACATGATAGTTCCGCGCGAAGCAACCGTCGGACCTGAATCAGGAACACGACTTGTATTCGTATTGAGAAATTGGATTCGCTCCATCGAGATCCCGAGTACCTCGGCGGTAATCTGAGACATCTGAGTTTGCGCACCTTGTCCCATATCTGTAATTCCGGATGATACTATTACACTGCCATCAGTTTGAACAGACACGATTGTTCCGACTGCGTCGGTACCTTCGGCGCCCAACGAAACTCCGCGGTAACTACTCGCCAAGCCGATACCTTTTTTAATCGGTGTGTTTTGTGCAGAACGATACTTTTCCCACTTCTCTTCAAAGTTAATTGCTTCAGCAGCTTTCCTGAGAACTTCTTTATAACTTACATTGTGATCTAATTTTTGTCCTGTAGCAGTTACTGCACCACGCTCGTATCCATTTTGAAGTCGGATTTCAATCGGATTCTTACCTACTTTCTCTGCCAACTCATCCATCATCGATTCGATTGCAAAATTCACTTGCGGTGAACCAAATCCGCGCATCGCACCAGTGTAGTTGTTGTTCGTGTAAACAGCGTAAACATCTGTCTTCACATTTTCACAATAATATGGACCTGTTGCCTGAACAACCGATCGCCATGTAACAAATGGACTCATCGATGCATAAGCGCCGCCGTCTGCGATGCACTTTATTTCCATTGCCGTTATCGAGCCGTCGTTCTTTACACCCCATTTATAGTAGAGAACGTACGGATGCCGTTTGTAACTTTCCAACATCGACTCTTCGCGAGTGTTCACCATCTTAACCGGTTTACCTGTTTTCAAACACAAAAGAGCAGCGCGGCAGCACATCGATGTCATTACTTCATCCTTACCACCGAATGACCCGCCAAGTGTAGCTTGAATAATTTGAACTTTATTCAAATCTAAGTTTAACGCTGCGGCGACTGAGCGGCGACTTGAAAAAAGATTTTGAACCGAACCGGTTATTTTTACTCCACCGTGTTCTGCAAGTTCTGCAAGAACTGCTTCCGGCTCAATGTATGAATGTTCGATGAATTGAGTTTTGAATTTCTTTTCTAAAATAAAATCTGCTTCGGCAAAACCTTTCTCGATATCACCCTTACGAACTTTGTGGTGAACAAATGTATTATCGTCTCCGTGAATTTTGACTGCATCGGTTTTAATTGATTCTTCGGGGTCTGCGATTATAGGAAGAGGTTCATATTCGACATCAATTAAAGCTATTGCCTGTTCGGCAATTTCATTTGTCTTGGCAGCAACCAGCGCGATGCCATCGCCTAAATATCGAACCTTATCGATGGCAAGAATCGCTTGATTTTTGACTACAATGCCAAAAACTTTATTGCCGGGGATGTCGTTTGCAGTAAGAATTGCTTCAACACCTTCCAACTGTTCGGCTTTGGATGTATCAATACTAAGAATTTTTGCGTGGGGATATTTGGATCGCAGCACCTTTCCATATAACTGATGGAGAACATTATAATCCTCTGCAAATTTGGCGGTTCCGGTAACTTTTCCAATGGAATCGACCCGCCTTTGGGGGCTTCCGATTATTTTATTTTGATTTTGACTATCCATTTCGGGTTAAATATAAAAAAATTTGAGAGAAATTCATAACATTTTGAAGACTATATTATGTTTTTTTGATATTGCTTTAAATAATACATATATTCAAAATAGAAATTAACTTTCAAGATAGGTTTTATATGAAAACAACAGGTATATTTTTGAGATTGTTACTTATTTTACTTTTCATTTTAATAAGCTCTAACTTAATTCTCGCACAAACCAAAAAAGAGAAAATATTAGAGAGAAGAGTTGATAGTCTAGCCAATGTTATAAAAAATTTGAATAATCGAATTATCATACTTGAAGGGCGGACTGCTGATATAGAAAAAGGGAGATATGTAATTTCAGCCGAACGGCTATATCAAGAATCAATAATTGCCAGTAAGAACATGATTATTTCAGAGATTATGCATTTATCCGCTTCTGCTTATCAATTTAGAATACGTCCCAAATCAATGGGTGGCGGCGGAGGTAGTTTTGAGGGATTTCAAATCTCATCTAATATGAATACTACCGAAAATGCTTTCTATACGTCAGAAGTATTTTCTGAAAAAATTATTTTTACAGGAACCTCAAAATTAAATTATGGAACTATAAAGTTTAAATTAGATGAGAAAGGAAAAACTGAACAGTTGGAATGCACTGGCGAATTTAAGTAACAATTTCGAAAATTAATCATTCATCCTTTTCCAAAACTTCTGTGTAACCTTTTGTGCTTCTCTCATCACAACTTCCTCATCGACTCCAAAAAATTGCCGGTTCCACATCACCCATTTGCCGTTTATCATTACACTCTCGACAATTGATGAGTTCATACCGAAAATAAAATGCCCGATTAAATTTTCTTTAGATAATGGCGTAGGAGATTTGTAATCGAGTATAACTAAATCGGCTTGACTGCCTTTTGAAATCACCCCAAACTTTTCTCCGAAAAACTCAGAGACAATCATCTGTCCGGTTTGAAGCATTTCAGCAATTCTTGTGAATCTTGTTTGATGAACTGATTCCTGATTTCTAAAAAAACCTATCTTTGCTTCCTCGAACATATCGGCAGGAAAACCGTCAGTTCCGAGAGCGGTTCGTTCACCGAATAAATTCAGCGGCGCATAACCAACTCGGTTATTCATATTCGATCTTGGATTATGAATTAACCACGTCTTATATTTGCTGACTTTAGAAATCTCTTTCGCGGTAAGGTGAACACCATGAGCGATAATTGAACTATTTGTAAGTAAGCCGTGATTTTCCAATCGGTCAATGATGTTAACTTTGTAATTTTCTTCTGCATCAAACACATCTGCCTTAGCTTCAGCAACGTGGATATGTATTCCGCTTTTATGCTTTTTAACCAACTCACCCAGTTTTTTCATGGAATCTTCGCTCAAAGTAAAAGATGCGTGCGCGCCAATCATTCCCCTAAAATTCGGATTGTTCTGATTCTTTAAAAGAAATCTTTCGTTCTCCTGCAACCCTTTATCTCTTTTTTTCATTCCGCCGCGGTCGGTGGTTTCGTAACAAAGGATTCCACGCATACCTATGTCGCTCATCGCCTTTTGAATTACATCTAGTGATCCTGAAATAAAATTTGGCGCTGCGTGGTGGTCGATTAAAGTTGTGGTACCATATTTAACAGCTTCAATTGCGCCAACGAGTGCGCTGTAGTAAACCGATTCTTCATCTAATGCCTCATCAAGTTTCCACCATACTTTATCCAGGATTTCAACGAAGTTTGCAGGAGGCTTTTTGGTACCCGACATTCCTCGCGCAAGCGCAGAATAGAGATGAGTGTGCGAGTTCACGAGTCCGGGCATAATGAATTTACCGGAACAATCGACTACTTCCTCGCCCGCTTTTTGCTTTAAAGATTTCCCTGTTTCAATAATTTTTCCATCTGAAATTCGAACATCATTTTGTTTAAATTCAGAGGGGAATAAATTTAGAATAGTACCGTTTTTAAGTAAGTATTGAGACATTGTTTTAATATATCATTTTAATTTCTTTTCCAAATCAATCAGGTTTGGTTCAATATCGATAACCTCACCTGTTGCCTTTTTTGCTGACTGAATATCTTTCAATCCATTTCCGGTAATTACAACTAACGCTGATTCGTTCGCCTTCACAATACTTTTTTGAAGAGCTTTGTGCAAACCTGCTGAACCCGTTACTCCAGCCGGCTCACCAAACACTCCACCGAGTCGGGCTGTAACCCGCATTGCTTCTAAAATTTCTTCGTCGCTCACTGTTATCATCTCACCGTGCGACAATCTAACTTGCTGAATCGCCCTTCTCCAGTTACGTGGTGTTCCAACTGCGATACTATCAGCTATTGTGTTCGTAACGGATGGGATCAAATCCTTTCCCGAATTAAAAGCATTATAAATTGGTTTGGCGCCTTCTGCCTGAACGCCCAACAATCTCGGAACACGATCAATAAATCTAAGTTTTTTCATTTCCTGCAAACCCTTGCCGATGCCGCCTATTGTGCAGCCATCGCCAACAGAGACAACAACCCAGTCGGGCATATTTTTGCGAAGTTGTTCAGCGATTTCAAGTCCGGCGGTCTTTTTACCTTCAACTAAGTATGGATTAATTCCGCTGCTTCGGTTGTACCAACCAAACTTCTTACACGCTTCTCCACATAAATCAAATGCTTGCTCGTAAGTTCCGTTAACCCGTAAAACAGTCGCACCAAAAATTAGTAACTGGGTTAACTTTGGCTCGGGCGCACGCTTTGGAACAAATATAAAGCTTTTCAAACCAACCGCCGCTGAAAATCCTGCAAGCGATGATGCGGCATTTCCAGTGGAGGCGCAAGCGATTTCACCGAAACCAAACTCGATTGCTTTCATCACACCAACAGAGCTTGCCCTATCCTTAAATGAATTAGTTGGATTTCGACCGTCATCCTTAAGATAAAGTTTTGAGATACCAATATACTTTGCGAGTCTTGGGACATCGTAAACCGGAGTCCAGCCGATGTGAAGATGAGGGAATGGAATACTAGGGGAAACCGGGAGAAGTTCTTTGTAACGCCAGTGGTCGAAGGGACGATTTCGAATTTCGAATTCCGAATTTCGAATTTTGCCATAGTCGTATTGCACATCAAGTATTCCTTGAATTCCGCAATCAGTACAGGTAAAGCGATTATCAGCGGGATATTCTTTGCCGCATTTAAGACATTTGAGTGAAGTAACAAAGTTGGTTAACATATTTTGTAATCTTTCTGATGTTTCTGCCAGCATTTATTTCGCCCTACTGATGATAAAATGTATTTATTCATAATATTTCTTTTTCAGACTGAATTTTTTCGGCTTGGTTGAGAAGATTTTCTATGGCTCCTTGTATATTTAATTCAACTGCCCATATCCGTAAATATTCTTTATCTAACTCTTTCCATTGCACAACTGCAACACCTAGTGCATCTTGAAATTGTTTTTCCGATAAAGTTTCTTTTGCCCATTCAAGCTTACTGAGAATTGCATCTTCAGGCGACACAATAAACACATTTATATCACCAAACTGGTGTAACTTCCGGCGTTTAAATTCTTGAATACTAAAAGGGCGCATTTTTAAAATTATAAAATCTGCCTTCCATCCTGTTTTATTATCAATTACGTTGAACATCGTATGGCGATCAAAAGCATCATAGGCTGCTGACTCACTTACATAATAGTCGTTACCAAAAGAATTAATTAATTTGTGCAATTGTTCCTGAGTTAATGTAATGACCACATCAACATCATTTGTTGCTCGCGGCTCTCCGTGGAAACTAGAGCCGATAGAGCCGGTGAACATATAAGGTATTTCTATCTTCTCCAATATCTCTACAACCCTTGTAATAAATTCTTTATGACTCATTTTTCTTCATTACTTTTTGTTTTATTTATTTCATTAAATAATTTTTCACCCAAAATAAGACGAACTAATTCGAGCCGAATTTTACTATCATCATATTCTGGATGGCGAGAACGGATTCCATATTCTGTAATTGCCCGCAAATTATCGCTTAATTCAAATGTCATCTCTGCACGTTTCGCAATTCCAATCCTCCGTAAAATTTGAAATTGAATCCGCTTGGCTTCTAAAGAAGTATCTTTGTAAAATGATTCCAAATTAAATAATTCGTCCTTTCATATTTTTTTCAATCCTTGTCCGTTTCAACTTTTCAATCGCCATCAGAATTACTTCATTAGTCGCAGGCAGAGAAAACTCCGGCTCCATCTCGTGATTCGCAACCGAAGAAATCGCATCTTTAATCGCAAGCCAAACAGAAAGCGAAAGCATAAACGGCGGCTCACCAACCGCTTTGCTCCGCCGTATTGTGCCGATAGGATTTGGCACATTTTCCAAAAGTCCAACACGAAAATCTTTAGGAATATCCTGAACAGTTGGAATCTTGTATGTATCCGGCGAGTGAGTCATCAGATTCCCTTTACTGTCCCATTTAATTTCTTCCGTTGTGCACCAGCCAACGCCTTGGATGAAACCGCCTTCAACCTGTCCTATATCAATTCCGGGATTTATCGAATCGCCTACATCTTGGACAATATCTGTTCTTAAAAGCGTGTGCTGACCGGTTAAAATATCTACTATAACTTCCGATACTCCCATCCCGAAAGAATAGTAAAAGAAAGGCTTGCCTTGCCCTCTGATTTTATCCCAGCCGATATCGGGAGTTTTGTAAAAACCTGTTGAACTTAAACTCACTTGCCTCAAGTTCATTTGTCTCATTGCATCGACAAACGAAATTCGACGATCGGAATTGTCGGAGTCGATAATGAAATCATCTCTAAAGATGACGGATGATTGGATTGATGGATTAATGGATTGTTGTTCATTAAATAATTTTACAACTTCTTCCGAAATTCTATTTTTTATTTTATCGATTGCATTTTTAACTGCCATACCATTCATATCGGAACCTGAAGATGCAGCCGTAGCTGAAGTGTTAGGAATTTTGGAAGTATTGGTCGCATTTACTTTTACTTTTTCAGTACTCACTCCAAACTCAGCTGCGGCAATTTGCTGGATTTTTGTATTAAGTCCTTGTCCCATCTCAGTGCCGCCATGATTGACGAGAATTGTTCCGTCAGTGTAAACATTCACTTGCGCCCCGGCTTGATTGAGAAATGTGGTCGTGAAAGAAATACCGAACTTCACAGGCGTAAGAGCTAACCCCTTTTTACAAAACTCATTCTTCGAATTAAAATCGTCAATTTCTTTCCGTCGTTTTTCGTACTCAGAGGATTTGATCAACTTGTCATATATCAGATAGAGTCGATTGTTTTCGACTGTTTGTCCGTAGTGTGTAACGTTGCGTGTTTCAATTCCATAAAAATTCTTATATCGAATTTCTGTTGGGTCTTTATGTAGATATTTTGCGACACGGTCTATTACGGTTTCCATTGCAGCCATTCCTTGTGGTCCGCCAAATCCCCGAAATGCAGTATTGGATGGAAGATTCGTTTTCCAAACGAGCGCAGTAACTGACATATTTGGAATGTAGTAAGAATTATCGGCGTGAAGCATTGTTCGTTCCATAATCGCGAATGATAAATCCGTTGCCGCTCCACCATCGCTATTAAACTCGAGTTTCAATGCTGTAATTTCACCTTCATCATCAAACCCGACTTCATATTTCGTAATATAACGATGCCGCTTACCCGTCATTATCATATCGTCATCACGGAACAATCTGATTTTTACAGGACGTTTAGCAGCGTTGCACAATAGCGCCGACCAACACGCAACGTGATTACCTTGAGTTTCCTTACCACCAAAGCCGCCGCCCATACGTCTGACTTCTACTACGACTTCATTTCGATTGATACGGAGAACTTCGGCAACCAGTGTTTGAGTTTCTGACGGATGCTGAGTTGAACTGAAAACGTTGATTTCATTCCCTTCGCCAGGAATACTGAGACATGCCTGAGTTTCAAGATACCAATGTTCCTGCGCACCCGTTCGAAGTTCACCGCGAATAATATGCTTCGCCAATTTAAAAGCCGAGTCGGCATCACCCCTTTCCATTTTACGTGGTGGACCTAACAAATTATTTTTTTCTATTGCTGTCTCGATATCCAAAATAGCATCGAGAGGTTCGTACTCTACTTTTATTAATTTTTCAGCTTGGCGGCATTGTTCTTCAGTTTCTGCGGCAACGAGGAACACCGCCTGACCGACACAAGTTACTTCGTTTTCTGCGAGCACCGGTTCATCTTTTATGACCGGTCCCATCTGATTGTGTCCGGGAATATCTTTATACGATAAAACTGCATGGACACCATGAACTTTCTTGGCTTCAGTCAAATCAAACGACTTGATTTTTGCATGAGCATAAGGACTGTAAACTACTTTGCCGATGAGAAGTTGCTCGTTCACGAGTATGTCGTCTATATACACGGCTTCACCGGTAACATGACCAAAAGCGGAATCGTGGGGAATAGAATCTTTCATAAATAAACCTCAGAAGGAATAGGTAAACCTTGCTCTCGCAACAGATTTACACGTTCTATCATACCAAATCTTGCTTTATATAAACAATCTTCGATTGAATGACCGATTCCGGTAAATCCTTCTAACTCCGGTGAATAAAAACCGAAATAGTCAGGTTCTTCAGTCGCTTCAATAATTAATGAATAATTTAATTGTAACATGATCTTAACTTTTTAATTTGGTTTTTAAAAGATTCTCAAACCTCATTTGTTCAAAATGCTTATCGCAAGAAAAAACCCTTTTGATAGAACGATTCTGCATAACAACGAACGAAGTACAATCAACAAAAGAAAAATCTTTGTCGGAGTATTTTTTAAACAAATACCATGCTTTCGCCTCAATATCTGTATCGATATAAATAATCTCGATATTCTTAGAAGAAAAAAGCATTTCTCCAAATGCAACAGCATTCTTATGGTGTGTGTCAAACAATAAGTGTGTTATAGTCTCGGCGATTACATAATTCGTTGTTATAAACTTGAATGGGAACAGTAAAGATAATATTTTATCGGCTTGTGCGTGAAAACTATCATCTTCATTACCAAGTGCCACAAAACCGCTCGTATCTGCAAAGATTTCTTCGATCATCGTTTCTTTCCATATAAGGATTTATTA
Organism: Bacteroidota bacterium; assembly: GCA_030017895.1. Classification (NCBI taxonomy): domain Bacteria; kingdom Pseudomonadati; phylum Bacteroidota; species Bacteroidota bacterium. The sequence continues at coordinate 36,824 of JASEGV010000027.1, forward strand.
TGGTTTTGAGAAGCATTTTTTACACCTTTACCGGAACCTTTAATTGGTTTCCATTGAAACAGAGAATCGGTTTCTCGCAAGGCGAACCATTCGAGAATTTCTCGCACGTAATCATCGAGCTGTTTCGCATTCCTTTTCGCAGCGAGTTTAAGTATACGTGCAGAATTATTATTTATTTTAATAGTTAATTGTTCCATAAAATCTACCTTCTATTTAATAGTTGTTTCCTGCCAGAATTTTATCAACAAATTTCTCGCAGCCACTCTTCTAAACTCCGCACTTCCTCGCACATCTGAAATCGGCGTAAAATCTTTATCAATTAATTGCATTGCTTCTTCGATGGTGTCTCTTTCCCAGAATTTTCCGATGAGAAAATTTTCAGTCGCGCTTGCACGTTTCGTGGTTACTGCCATTCCACCGTAAGCTAATGTAATTGACTTTACAACGCCTTTATCTAAATCCAAACTAAACCCGGCGCTTAATGTGGAAATATCTAAATCCTTCCGTTTGGAAACTTTATACGATTTTACAATTGCACCAATTTTTAGTTTTGGAATTATTACTGAGGTGATTAATTCATCCGGCTGGCGGAGAGTTTTCCGGTAACCTATAAAATAATCGTTTAGCGAAACTTCGCGTTTACTGTTTATACTCTGTAATTCAAGTTTAGCATTATAAGCCATCAATATCGGAAGTGCATCTCCTATTGGCGAAGCAGTCCCAAGATTTCCACCAAGCGTTGCAACATTACGAATCTGATTTGAAGCAAAAACATTTAACATTTGATGCAATGCCGGGAAATTTTTCTCCACACTTTTCCGGACATCGTTCAGTACAACACCGGCACCGATAGCAAGTTCCGATTTCGTTTCTTTGACAACTTTCAATTCTTCTATACCGGATATATCAATGAGGTCTGTAAGAAGTTCATGCCCCTTTGTAACTCTGAGGGCAACGTCTGTGGCACCACTTAAAACAATCGCATCTGGATATTTTTGCTTTAGCAATAACGCTTCTTCCAAATTTGCTGGACGGAAATATTGTTGATTATTAGATTTAATATGAATTGATTCACTCGGGATCGACTTTAGCATTTCAATAATTCGAAGTTCATCAGAGGTGAAGTGATCAACTCCGTTGTGTGTGCAGGCATGCGATGCTGCATCGACAATTGGTCGGTAACCTGTGCAGCGACACAGATTGCCTGTGATGGCATCATCAATTTGAGCACGTGATGGATTTGGATGTTCTTTGTACAACCCGAACATCGCCATTACTATACCGGGTGTGCAAAATCCGCATTGACTTCCGTATTCCTCTACCATAGTTTGCTGAACAGGATGAAGTTTGC